>JAQUJQ010000013.1 GCA_028680875.1 Eubacteriales bacterium | reverse complement strand
TACAGCTGTTTTTCCGGAGCCTGCTGCTGCAGAAACAAGAATATTCTTATCTCTTATTTCAATAGCTTCCTTTTGCTCTTTGGTCCAATTCATTTTCCTCTCCTTTAGGGACTAAAATCATACTATTGCTCTATATCATTATAACGCACCCGTAGAAAATTTTCGACTGTAGAAAATTTTCTTACATCTGCGCGTTTCAACGAGGCGGGGATGTGCCCACCTCCCCGCCTCGTTATAACAAATAGGAGATTGAACTTATATGTTTTTTATAATTTTTCTGCTATAATGAAGAATGGTTATTTAGAAATGCAATGGAGGCAATTTATGAATACAATGTTGATGATATTAGACGGCTTCGGTAAAAACCCGATTTTTTGTGAGAATGCAATAGCCCAAGCCAATACACCCAATTTGGATCGGCTTTTTGCGACCTGGCCCAATACGGTCATCGAGGCTTCCGGATTAGCCGTAGGTTTACCGACAGGCCAGATGGGAAATTCTGAAGTAGGTCATTTGAACATAGGAGCCGGTCGAGTTGTCTATCAGGATTTAACTCGCATTACAAAAGAAATAGAAGAGGGATCCTTCTTTCGGAATCCTACTTTTAATAGAGTGATGGATCATGTATCAGATAGAAATTCTTCTCTCCACCTTATGGGATTATTATCGGATGGTGGTGTCCACAGCCATATTTCCCACTTATTTACTTTAATTGATTTTGCTAAAAGGAAGGGTATAAAACAGGTTTATGTACATGGGTTTTTAGACGGCAGAGATGTACCTCCGCGCAGTGCTGCTCTTTACATCCAAAAGTTAGAGGATTATATGAAAAAAACGGATGTTGGTAAAATCGCTATGATCTCCGGCCGGTATTACGCCATGGATCGAGATAACCGTTGGGAGCGGGTACAAAAAGCCTATGATGCCTTGACACAAGGAACCGGTAAAAAAGCAACCTCTGCAATCGATGCTTTGGAAATGGCTTATCAAAGAAATGAGAATGATGAATTTGTCCTTCCCACCCTTATAGCCAATAAAGACGGTTCTGTTGTAACAATAGAAAATGGGGATGGAATTATCCTGTTTAATTTCCGACCTGATCGGGCCAGGGAAATTACCAGATGTTTTGTAGATGATAATTTTAACGGTTTTATTCGCAACACCCGTCCCAATGACTTGCTCTACGTCTGTATGACCCAATATGATGCGGAAATGCCAAATGTTCATGTAGCTTACCCACCTCAATCCTTAAAAAATACATTGGGTGAATATCTATCATACAAGGGTTTTCGCCAGCTTCGCATTGCTGAAACTGAAAAATATGCTCATGTCACCTTTTTCTTTAATGGAGGAATCGAAGCACCAAATAACGGAGAGGATCGGATCCTCATTCCATCTCCCAAAGTAGCTACCTATGACCTGAAACCAGAGATGAGTGCCTATCAGGTAACGGATCGGGTTATTGAGATTATTAAAGAAAAGAAGTATGATTTTATTATATTAAACTTTGCAAATCCGGATATGGTTGGTCATACAGGAGTTATAGAAGCTACAATAAAGGCCATTGAGGTTCTGGACGGCTGTGTGGATCGTATCGTTAAAACTTTACAAGCTAATGATGGTCAACTTATACTAACCGCAGATCACGGAAATGCAGACTGCATGCTGGATAAAAAAGGTAATGTAGTTACAGCCCATTCCTTGAATCCCGTCCCTCTTCTGGTCCTTTCGGATTCCCCTGTTAAACTGGCGGAAGGTGGCATATTGGCGGATGTGGCCCCTACATTGTTGGATTTGGCAGGCATCGAAAAACCGGCCGAAATGACCGGTCACAGTTTAATCTTAGTTCTCAATCCCTAATCTGGCTTCAACGCCTGCATTGTAATAATGCTTGATTTCTTTCATTTCCGTTACCAAATCAGCTCGATCAATAATTTCCTGAGGTGCATAACGACCGGTAAGAATAACCTCTGTTTTCTCCGGTTTCAGATCCAGAACCGCCATTACATCCTCTACCTCAAGTAAATGGAAGAAAAGTGTAGTATTAATTTCGTCGAAAACTACCATATCATATTCGGCGGATTCTAAGACCTCTTTCATTCGTTCCAAACCCTTGCGGGCTCTATCAATATCATCCTGAGAGGGTTTTCCGTTAATAAAAGCAGGGTTTCCGAATTGCTCCATAGTTAAATTTTTAAAATAGGTGGGAGCTTTTAATTCACTATAATCCTGTCCCTTCATAAATTGACCGAAAAAAACCTTATTTCCGGCACAAAGAGACCTTAACGTAATACCCAGGGCAGCTGTTGTTTTTCCTTTCCCGTTTCCGGTATAAACTTGTATATACCCTTTTTTCATCTGTTCCTCCTTAACTGTAAGACGCATGGACGTTTAGACTGTCTTACCCTTTTATTTACGTTTTTAATAAGACAGTCTAAACGTCCCCCTGTCTTATTGCTGCATTGCGGCCGGCCAAATAACCGGAACTCCATGCCCATTGCAGATTCCATCCTCCACATCTGCCGTCAATATCTAATATCTCACCTGCAAAATAAAGGCCAGGGGTTAATTTAGATGCCATTGTCCCACTATTTACCTCCCCCACATGAATGCCTCCTGCCGTAATTTGAGCATCCTGCCAACCTCTTGTTCCCGTAATTGGGACCTTCCAGGATTTTAAAATCCCAGCGAGTTTCTTAAAATCCTCAAAGAATAATACATCTAAAGGTAAAGCTTTATCTATGTTCCATCGATTCAAATATGCAGGAATTAATTTCTTATGCATCATCCCTTCCAAAAATGTTTCTACTTCTCGATTCCTTAAATAATTTCTCCTTTTTATCAGTTTTTCCAATAATATTTCCCGGGTAAAGTCCGGAAACAAATCAATTTCTACATAAGCCTCATTTGTTCCCGGCTCTAAAAAACGACTCAAATCAAATATACAGATCCCGGATAATCCTGTATCCGCGAATTGAATTTCTCCCTTTTCGTAAGCCAAGGGCTTTCCTCCTTGAATCAGGGTAACCCCTCCCTTGGCTCGCACACCCTTAAGGGTTTTAAAATGGATATCTGAAGTATTCATCTGAACCAAAGCCGGTTTGGGAGAAATCAGCGTATGCCCAAAATCTTTAGCCATCCTATATCCATCACCTGTAACTCCAAATTGACTCCCGGCCTTACCTCCTGTAGCGATAATCAGCGTTTCCGCCTCATAATGCTCTTCATCGGATAAAATAATACCAAAACCTTTTTCTGTTTTTTCAATTTTTGTTACAGCTTTTCCAAGAATACATCTAACATTTAAAGCCTTTAGCATCGTCTCAAAAGCTTCTTTTACAGATAAAGCCTGCTCAGAATAGGGATACAGCCGACCCTGTTTATCCTCCCGGGTAAATATACCGAGTTTTTCAAAAAATAGAACCGTATCCCGGGGGTCCATAGCTTCCAAAGCCTTTTGAGCAAATAAGGGATCCTGGCCTCTGTACTCTTTATAAGAGCAATTCCGGTTAGAAAAATTGCATTTGCCATTTCCCGTTGCCAAAATCTTTCTTCCAAACCGATCATTCTTTTCAAAAATCCCGATTTCTATGCCGGGTATTATTTCAGCGGCGGAGACAGCAGCCATCATCCCTGATGCTCCTCCTCCTATAATCCCAATTTTAACCCTCTTATTCCCCATCGGAAATCCTCTCCTTGAAAAGCTTCTAGGATGATGATATTATACCATATGCGTAGGATAAATACCTAAATAAATGTGAAGGAAGTGGATTATGAATCGTTTTTTTAAGGGTTTATTTAGTATCATAATTCTTCTGTTTATTATCAGTAGTTTGATTTTTATATATTCAAAATACATAGAGCCCTTTCATATTACAATAGAAAAAGTTAAGATTTCTTCTTCCTATATTACCAAAGAGGGAAAAGACATCCGCATTCTTGTTTTTGCCGACACTCATTTTGGAGAATTTTACACAACTAAGGATTTTTCTAAAGCAGTAGATTCTATCAAGAAGGAAAAACCGGACATCGTATTTTTTCTCGGAGATCTGATTGATCATTATTCTCAGTATACAGAAACTACCGAGGTGGCAGAAATTAGCCGTCTACTTAATCAAATTGAAGCTCCATATGGCAAATATGCTGTCTTTGGAAACCATGATTACGGGGGAGGAGCAGAATACATTTATGAAGACATCATGAAAGCCGGCGGTTTTCAAGTTCTTGTCAATGAGAGTCTCCTTCTAGAGGATTTGGGAATTAAAATCTTTGGAATTGATGATGTTGTTATCGGTTACGGCAATCCGGGAATTGTAGAAAAAGGAGAGGAGGATCTCTATAACATCGTACTATCCCACGCTCCGGACGTAGCAGATAAAATCACAGACTATCCGGTTGATTTGATTTTATCCGGTCATACCCATGGCCGACAAGTAAATATTAAATATTTTGATGACGTAATTCTCCCACCCTATGGTAAAAACTATATCCGAGGGCTTTATTCTCTCCAAACAAAAAGAGAAGCTCAGCTTTATGTCAATGCAGGTTTAGGTATGACCCAGCTTCCCTTCCGCTTTCTTTCTCCACCTGAACTTACCGTCCTCTACTTTGAAAACCGATAAAAACTAATGGTAAAACTGCCTATTATGATGTATAATTTAAGAGATGCTGAATAGGTTTAATTATACTTGTATATCAGCAAAAAGGGGGATAAAGTGTGATAAAAAATGTAATGGTTTGTGTAACACAACAAAAAACTTGTGACCGACTCATCCGTCAAGGCTATGAATTTCTAAACGATGAGAAAGGTGAACTTTTTATCATCCATGTAGCCCATTATCAGTTTAAATTTCTGGGGAATTCAAAAGAAGGTGAAGCACTGGAATATCTCTACGAAAAAGCTCTGGAATACGGCGCTCAACTTACTGTGGTCCGTTCCAACCATGTGCTGGATACCTTAGTGGATTTGGTTGAAAAATATAAAATCACAGATATAATACTGGGCGAATCAGGTGAAACCATGGATGGAAATAACCTGATCCAACAGCTTTCCAACCGGGTGAAGAAACAAGCCCAAGTCGTAGTTATTCCATCCTAGATAAAAACTCTAAATTGATAAAATATCTGCTAATTCTAAAAGCTCTGTATTTAATGATCGTTTCATAGCCATAGCTTCAACCATATTATAATCTACTACTTGAATACCACGTATGCCGATAGCCCTGCTGGCGCTATCGGCTTTTAATAGTTCCACTGCCCGATAACCCATTTTACTGGCAAGTAACCGATCTCTGGCCGTAGGTGATCCGCCCCTTTGCGTGTATCCAAGGACCACCACCTTGGTTTCCAATCCGGTCCGTTGGCTGATCAAAGAAGCTAATTCATTGGAATCCATCTCAACCCCTTCGGCCCTTATTATAATGCTGTGAAGCTTACCTCTGTTTTTACCTTGAACAATCTTTCGGCATAGGGCATTGATATCTACTTCTTTTTCAGGAATTAAAATATACTCAGCACCACCTGCAAGTCCGGCATAGAGTGCTATATCACCACAGTTTCTTCCCATTACCTCAACCACCGTACTTCTTCCGTGAGAGGACGAGGTATCTCTTATGTTACCCACAGATGATAACACCGTATTTACTGCCGTATCAAATCCGATAGTAAAATCAGTAAATCCCAGATCATTATCTATGGTTCCGGGTAGCCCCATGATTGTGACTCCTTCTTGACTTAATTTAAGGGCTCCTCTTAAAGAGCCATCTCCCCCAATGACCACCAGACCCTCAATTTCAAAATTAGCTAACATATCAACAGCTCGCTGAAAGCCCCCGGATGTCATAAAGTCTTCACTCCGTGCAGTCCGTAATATAGTGCCTCCTCGCTGAATGATATCGGAAACGGAAGCAACATTCATTTCTTGTATATCCCCGTTAATCAAGCCTTCATATCCCCGTTCTATGCCGTAAACCTTCAGGCCGTGATAGATGGCACTCCGTACCACTGCGCGAATGGCAGCGTTCATTCCCGGAGAATCTCCTCCGCTGGTTATTACTCCTATTGTTTTCATTCTAGTCTCCTTATTTCACGTTTTCTTTTCCTATTAGATTTTCCATAATGCTAAAAAATTCCGAGGAAGGGGTTACCCATAAATCAGTATCCGTTCGCAGTCTCTTCCCTGTTGAAGCCAAATAGATTTTAACCGGCGTATCCCCCGGATATTGGCTGAGAATCATTTTAATCTCCTGTAAAAGCCTCTTTGCATCCCGGTCCTTGGGAACCCGTAATTTAATCGCTCCTCTCAGACTGTCTTCATTATAATCGTCTATTGCAAAAATTTTATTCGCCAATATTTTAGGTTCTTCCTCTTCCTTATAGTTTACCGTACCCTTGATCACCACAACAGCATCTTCATCGATTAAATCACGGTACCCTTCGTAAATGTTGGGGAAGACAATGACCTCTATGCTACCATACAGATCCTCAAGCTGTAAAAAAGCCATCATGTTATTTTTCTTGGTTATCAGGGTTTTTCTTGCGCTGATTATACCTGCCACCGTAACGTTCATACCATCTCGTATGCCGTTGTTTTCTTCTCCATGAATCAATTCTTCCGCCGTAACCGTTTCGATTCTTTTAATCTTATCCGCATAATCTTCTAATGGATGGCCTGTGATATAGACTCCCAGCATCTCTTTTTCCATAGCAATCAGTAGTTTCTTTGAGAAATTCGTAACATCCGGGAAATTAACCCCGCAACTGCTGGCCCTCATAACTTCGATGTTTTCATGGAACAAAGAAAGCTGGCCGGCAACAGTCTTTCTAGAATCACTCTGTGCCGATTCAATCAGGTTCTCATAGACTGCCATGTGTTGTGCCCTATTCGGGTTAAGGGTATCAAGAGCCCCGGCTTTAATCAGGCTTTCTATCGCTTTCTTATTGATTTCCTGAATGTTGATATTATTGATAAACTCAAAAATATCCTGGGGACAAACCATCTTTCGCATACGAATAATAGCATCTACGACTCCTTCCCCAACATTCTTTACAGCCATCAGCCCAAACCTGATACTTCCATTTTTTGCGGTAAATTTCTTATCGCTTTCCAGTACATTGGGAGGAAGTACAGAAATCTTCATTTCTTCACAGTTACGAATATATTTTGCAATCTGATCTGCATCTCCCATAACGCTTCCCATAAGAGCAGCCATAAATTCAACCGGGTAATGAGTTTTCAAAAACGCGGTTTGATATGCCACCACTGCATAAGCTGCTGCATGAGATTTATTAAAAGCATATTCGGCAAAACTCTCCATCTGACTGTAAATTTCCTCTGCCGCTCTTTTCGAAATGCCGTTTCGTATGCATCCTTTGATCTCTACATTTCCTTGCTCATCCTCTTTTCCATAAATAAAGTACTCCTTTTCTTTCTCCATAACATCCCGCTTTTTCTTACTCATGGCCCGCCGGACCAGATCACTTCTGCTATAGGTATAACCTGCCAATTCACGCACAATCTTCATAACTTGCTCTTGGTAAACCATACAGCCATATGTGACGGAAAGAATCGGTTCCAGCTTTTTATCGATATACTTTATTTCCTCAGTGTTCTTTTTGTTTTCAATATAGGTAGGGATGGATGCCATGGGGCCAGGTCGATATAAGGAAATACCTGCCACTATATCCTCAAAGCAATCAGGTCGTAAATTCTTCATAAATTGGCGCATACCGGCACTTTCCAGTTGAAAAACGCCTAATGTATTTCCACTGCTGATCAATTCATAAACAGCCGGATCATCGTATTCCATCTTCGAAAAATCAATTTCTTCATGGTGGTTTTCTCGGATCAATTCAAGAGCATCCCGGATAACGGTTAGATTTCGAAGCCCCAAAAAGTCCATCTTCAATAAGCCTAATTCTTCAATGGTTCCCATAGTAAACTGGGTGGAAATCCCCTTTTCTGCTAAATAAAGAGGTACATACTCGTTTATTTCCTTTTTGGATATGACCACTCCCGCTGCATGAGTGGATGCGTGACGAGGCATCCCTTCTAAAGCTCTGGCCGTATCCACCAAATTCCGTATTCTTTTGTCATTCTCATAATCGGCTTTTAAATCCGGATTCATTTCCAAAGCCTTATCTAAAGTCATATTCAATTCAAAAGGCACTTTTTTTGCAATAGCATCAACCTCACCATAAGGCAGATTCATGGCCCGGCCTACATCACGAATAGCCTGCTTTGCCTTCATTGTTCCGAACGTAATAATTTGTGCAACTTTATCCTCACCATATTTTTCCACCACATAATCGATGACTTCACCTCTTCTTTCATAGCAGAAGTCAATATCGATATCCGGCATGCTGATTCGTTCAGGATTAAGAAACCTCTCAAAAATCAGGCCATATTTAATAGGATCAATATTAGTGATTCCCAGGCAATAAGCAACTATACTTCCGGCAGCTGAGCCTCTTCCGGGTCCTACCATTATACCTTTACTTTTTGCATACCGGATAAAATCCCAAACAATGAGAAAATATTCAACATATCCCATTCTCTCGATGGTAGAAAGTTCATATTCCAATCTCTCCTTTAAATCCTGATTGGGTTTACCATATCGTTTCCTTATTCCTTCCTCACAAAGTTCCCTCAAGTAAATATTATTTTCCTTTTTATCCGGTGCTTGAAATTCAGGTAGATGCAGCTTCCCGAAGGTAAACTCTACCTGACATTCCTCTGCTATCTTTGCGGTATTTTCTAATGCCTGAGGATAGTCCCGAAAAAGTCGAGACATCTCTTCCTCAGATTTGAGATAAAATTGATCATTTGGAAAACGCATCCGGTCTTCATCATCAATATTTTTAGCAGTTTGTATGCATAAAAGGATATCATGGGCTGTGGCATCCTCCTGACAAATGTAATGGACGTCATTGGTGGCCACAAAAGGAATTCCGGTTTCCTCATGAATCTGCTTCATCATAGGTAAGATTTTCTGCTGTTCTTCCAAGCCTTGGTTCTGAAGTTCCAGATAAAAATTCCCTTCTCCAAAGATATCCAGCAAGTCTAAAGCTTCTTTTTTCCCTCCTGCATAATCTCCAATAAGCAACTTTCTCTGCACATCCCCGGCCAGACAGGCGGAAAGTGCGATAATACCCTTGCTGTATCGCCTCAAGATTTCCTTATCAACACGAGGTTTATAGTAAAAGCCCTCAGTATAGCCGGCAGATACTATTTTCATCAAATTTTTGTAACCTAACTGGTTTTTTGCCAATAAGACTAAATGCCCTTGATGCTTATCTTTCTCAACATCCCTGTCAGCCATGCTTCGTGCTGCTGTATAGACTTCACTGCCGATTATCGGCTTGATGCCCTGTTTTTTCGCTTCCCGATAAAAATCCACTACACCGAACATAACCCCGTGGTCCGTTATGGCCAGAGCATCCATGCCAAGTTCCCTTGCCTTGGCCACCAATTTTTTTATATTAGCAGCCCCATCCAGAAGGCTGTATTCCGTATGTACATGTAAATGGGTAAAATTCATAAAACATCTCCAATTAAGTTTTCCATATTATATCATAATTTTGCAGTAGTTAATTGATTTCTTTAAAAGACGAAACCGTTCCTCATACTGCGTAGTTATGAGACGGGCTGAAAGATTAGTCTTATGAAGATCTTGGGTATGTTCCTTAATGGTAAGTCCACAGGCATAACATTCCTCCAAGGTAAAATTAAAGAAATCATCATTATCTGTTTTGATTTCAATAAAGCTCCCCCTCTTCAAAACCCTTTTATAACCCTCTAGATAGCGACGATGGGTTAATCTACGTTTAGCATGACGTGCTTTGGGCCAAGGGTCGCTAAAATTGAGATAAATACCGGAGAGCTCATCCTCTGCAAAATAATCTTCAATATTTTCGATGTAATCCGGAATACACAAGGCATTAAGAAGTTTATTTTCTTGAATTAGCTCAAGGGCTCGCAGGACGATGCTGCTTCTCCCTTCTGCTCCGATATAAAAGTCTTCCGGATTTTGTTCTGCGTGTGCTACTAAAAAATGTCCTCTGCCGCAACCGAGTTCCAAAAAAATAGACCGCTTAAAACCCTGATTCATCTGTCGAAGATAATCGTTCCAACGGCCTTTCAACTCGATAGCTTCTCTTATCATATATTCTTCTAAAGCAGCCAATCGCTCTGCTTCATTTTTCACCTTACGTTGACGCATAATCTTCTGCCCATCTCTTTCATTTCATTTTTTGAATAAGCACTGTAGATTCCTCCTTGATCCAATATCTCTCCCGGATTTTTAAAGGCCTGTAGAAACCATTTGGGAGGACACGGGAATTCATCGATCATTCGCTTTAAATCTGACTCTGTCAGCAGCTCACGGCAAACTGTGGTGCGGAATTCACAATTTAGCCTGCTCTCCTTTGTCTTCTGTATCAAAAGGCCGGCACTTTCCCTGACTGTTGCAAGATCTACCGAATGTCTGACAATAGCACCATAACGATCTAAAGGGCCTTTGATATCCATGGCCACATAATCCAGCAGCCCTTCCCCAATAAGATTTTTAAGTACTTCCGGATTTGTTCCATTGGTATCCAATTTTATTTCAAATCCCATATCCTTAATCTTTTTGATAAGATGCGGAAGATCCGGATATATAGTAGGTTCTCCACCGCTAATACATACTGCATCTAAAAACTTTTTTCGTTTATTTAAAAAATTAATAAATTCATTAATATTTATTACAGGGGAAATATGATTATCTTTCACTAATTCCGGATTATGGCAATAACCACATCGAAAGTTACATCCGGCAAGAAAAATAACAGTACATATTTTCCCCGGATAATCTATAAAGGAAGATTTAATGATTCCTGAAATGTTCATGATATTTGCCCGATTGACTCCTGTGTTAAGCTTGTGACAACGTTGAATTCCTTCCTCTCTTTATATTCTTCCTGCTTTCCTTTATTCCAAGCCTGTACAGGCCGATGAAAGCCTACTACCCTGGTCCAAACTTCTGTCTCTTTCCCGCAGGTTGGGCAAGTATAGCTTTCCCCTGAAATATAACCATGATCCTGACAAATGGAAAAAGTCGGAGTTATGGTAATGTAGGGAACGGCTGTATTCTCCATAATTTTCTTGATAAAGGCCTTACAGGTTTCCCTATCGTCAATCTGTTCACCGATAAAACCGTGAAATACGGTACCTCCCGTATAGGCAGTCTGAAGCCTTTCCTGTAACTCAATGGCTTCAAATATGTCATCTGTCGAACCCACCGGCAGCTGAGTTGAATTGGTATAGTAAGGCTCATCCTTTCCTGCAGTAATAATACTTGGATATAGCTTTTTATCCAATCTTGCAAAACGGTAGCTTGTTCCTTCTGCCGGAGATGCTTCCAAATTCCAAAGGCTGCCTGACTCCTCCTGAAATAATTGAATTACACGGTTCATAAATCCCATAATTTCTACAGCAAAATCATTGCCCTCACTAGTAGTGAGATCCACTCCCAACAAATTAAGGCTGGCCTCATTCATTCCGTTTAAGCCGATGGTGGAAAAATGGTTTTTATAATATTCCCCTGTGGCTTGCTTGACACTGGATAAATAAAAACGAGAATATGGATAAAGGCCGGCTTCCATATACTTCTCCAACATGGCCCGTTTGCAGTCGCAGATTTCCCTTGCATATTCCATCAACTTGCGAACCTGTCTTTTAAAATCCGAAAGGTTTTCTGCAAGATAGCCGATTCTGGCCATATTGAGAGTAACCACATTAATTGACCCTGTCATAGGGTTGGCTCCAAAAAGCCCTCCGCCCCGATGGCGTAATACCCGGTTATCCAGGCGTAGCCGACAGCACATAGATCGAATATCCTCCGGCGACAAGTCAGAATTAAGAAAATTGGCAAAATAAGGAGTACCAAATTTACGGGTCATCTCCATTATTTTATTTACAGCCTCAGAATCCCAAGGGAAATCATGTGTAATATTTACGGTGGGGATTGGAAAGCTGAAAACCCTGCCCGCTCCATCTCCTTCCATCATTACTTCACTGTAAGCGATGTTAAACATGTTCATCTCTTTTTGAAACTCGCCATAGGTCCTATCCATCATCTTGCCACCAATGATTACTCCTTGGTTTTTCAGCAAAGCATGTGGTGTAATATCCAGAGTGATATTAGTGAACGGTGTTTGAAAACCGACTCTTGTCGGAATGTTTAAATTATAGATAAAGCGTTGAATAGCCTTTTTGACTTGCTTATAATCTAGATTATCATAATGTATAAATGGCGCTAAATACGTATCAATGCTGGACACAGCCTGAGCACCTGCCGATTCCCCCTGAAGGGTGAAAAGTAAATTGGCAAGCTGCATCAAAGCTGACTCAAAGTGTTTGGGAGGTTTGGATTCTATCTTACCCTTTGCTCCTCTGAAGCCTCTTAAGAGAAAATCTTCTAAATCCCAACCGCAACAATATGGGGCCAGCAAACCAAGATCGTGAATATGGAGATCTCCACGGATATGAGCATCTCTGATCTCCTTGCGATACACCTTATTCAGCCAATATTTCTGGGTGATACTTTCGACAATATGATTGTTCAACCCCTGAAGCGAGTAACCCATATTTGAGTTCTCACTGACTCTCCAGTCGTCTAACGAAACATATTCTTCAATCATTTGCTCCGCATCCATAAATAAGTTTCTGGAAGTTCGAATCTCTTCCCTCTTTTTCCTATAGAGGATATAGGCCTTGGCGGTTTTTGCATGACCATCTTCAATTAGGATCTTTTCTACAATATCCTGAATATCCTCAACATTGGGAATGCTGGCACTATAGGTTTCGGAAAGCACTCCCTCCACCATGCAAGCTAGTCGATGCGCTTCAATTTCATCCTGCCCGCCCACAGCTTTCGCTGCAGCAAAGATAGCATTTTTGATTTTATAAAGATTATAATCAACAATTTCTCCGTTTCTTTTCTGTATCTTGCTAATACTCATGGCATTATCCTCCTGTAGATCGTTATATAAAACAAAAATATACCTTGTATAGTTGTGCCTTTAATAAAGTTACTATATATGGTATATTATCTGACTTTACTTTTCAAGCATTAAAATATTTTTTTTGACATTGTTCTCTATTTTATTCGATTACAACTACCACCATTTCCCCCTGTATATACCGATCATAGAGAAATTGGGCATGTGATGTATAGTTGCGAACACATTTATGTGATAAAGGTACTGTCCCTATCGTCTGGGAGTATTCCTGAATGGATGGAGTAATCCGTTCCCCTTTACTGTTATATTTATAATTTACAGGAACACCATGGATATAGGCGCCGCCGGAAAAACGGATGGCATAAGGAGCATAGCCTTGAATAATGTAGGTTCCATCTTTATAATAAAGAAATTGACTCCGTTTTCCCATAGCGAAATAATAACCTAATGGGGTTGGCTGTGCATATTCTCCGGTAGTACCCGTGGTCGCCAAAGTGTAGGAAATAAGTGTCCAAGTTTCATTAATCTTTTCGTATACCGCTTCATTCTGGTTTTTCCTGTCAATGACGACGATGGTTTTCAGATTATGTACCGCCTTGTCTGTAATGATGTACTTCGAAGGTACATAATAAGTTTCTCCGGTTTGGATTATCTCCACTCTAACATAGTCTCCTGTGGAAAATAGATACCTGACCAAGGTACCATCCCCAATATACACAAACTCCTCTTTATTGGAAAGGCTGAAATAGCCGGGTGCACTCTGGCTCTGACTATTACCTAAAGCATCTCGTGTTGAGCCATGGTACAAGGGGGCGTAACCCTTCTGATTTTTATAATTACTTATGTAGGTAATCTTCCCACGATCTGCATACTCCTGGGTTTTTAACACGGCTGCCTCCATCTTATCGAATTGGAAGATTCTTTTTGTAACTATGGAACTTTCAACAAAACCAAAAAACAGTTCATCTTTTTCATACCAGGTTATATGATACCAGGATATAGGAGAAGCATCCCCTGTATTAATCAATACAGTTTCATAATAATTCAGTTTTTCATTTCTTTTGGCTTTTCGTATTATTTGTTCTGAATAGGAAGGACCGGAACGAATGTTAACTGTTTCTTTATTCACTAAAAAATAGGTATAGGTGATCGGGTATTTTTCATACTGTAAGTAAATAGGAAATAAAGGTGCCTGTACTTTATCCTCTATTGCCGCCACATTTCCATCCGGCTCTTTTTCATTGATTTCCGTAATGATGACAGACTGCTTTTCATAAGAAAGAAGCTCTTGCCTTCCCTGATCTAAATTCACCAGAAAAAGTAAAATGGCCAAGAGCACAAAAACAGTAAATAGAAGTTTATAGTATTTCCTCATTCTTATAACCTAAATACAGTTCTTCTTTTATTAAGATATTTTATTAGGGGTAGACCAAGTCCATAACAGGCCAGGGCCTCTCCCAAGGCAACCCATAAAATACAAGCAGGTAAGGGTAAAGGCACCCCGTAAGCATAATAAAGCATGGATCCTATTACCAAACCATTAGCTATTATCGGGGGAAGGGGAACCAAACCAGGTTTTTTTCTCAACCGATAAGAACTTAATGCGGCCAACAAGGTTGCTATACTGCCACAGACCATATCCATGACACCATAGGGGCCCACCATATTCGCCACTAAACAGCCTACAAAAAGACCAGGTATTGCAGCGGGTGTAAAGGCAGGTAATATGGTAAGGGCTTCCGCTATACGAACCTGCATAACTCCATAGCTTAAAGGCATCAGTAATATTGTTAGTGCTGAGTAGATGGCAGCAATGACTGCCGCCTGAACCAAGTATTTGGTATTTTTCATAACTTATCTTTCCCTTTATTATATTATATAGGCTTGCACAATGACTACAGCTAAAAAAGCTAGCATCAGGATGCTGGCAAAAGCATCCCTCCTGTGGAATGCCATGGCGTTCATTCGGGTACGAGAATCCCCGCCCCGATAACATCTGGCTTCCATGGCCATGGCTAAATCCTGAGCAATGCGGAAGGCACTGATGAACAACGGTACTAATAATGGGATAAGACTCTTTGCTCGTTGTAGAATGTTGCCACTCTCAAAATCTGCGCCCCTTGCCATCTGAGCCTTCATTATCTTATCCGTCTCTTCCAATAAAGTAGGAATGAACCGGAGAGCGATGGTCATCATCATGGCCAGTTCATGGGCGGGGACCCCAAATCTACGGAAAGGGGAGAGTAACCGTTCAATTCCATCGGTTAAATTAATCGGCTTTGTGGTCAAGGTCAGTAAAGATGACCCAATAATAAGAAGAACCAGGCGGAGTCCCATAAAGAAGGCATTATAAAGACCTTCTTCGGTAATGGTAAAAAACCAAAACTTTACTAGTATATGACCTTTGGTCATAAACATATTCACTGTAACTGTAAATATAATAATGAAAAATACAGGCTTCAATCCTTTGAGGATAAAACGTAAAGGTACCTTTGATACAAAGATGATCAGCCCTAAAAAGATCACTTCTACCACAAACCCCATAAAATTTTTTACTAAGAATAAGGATATAATGTATAGAAAGGTACTAATAATCTTTAATCTGGGGTCCAGTCTATGGATCCAGGATTCTCCCGGATAATATTGTCCTAATGTAATGTCTCTTAACATTCTTTACTGCTTTCTGATCCAATCATAGATTTTCTGTTCAACTTGGTCTATAGTTAAAGCACAGCCGGATATTGGCACTCCCTGCTTCACCAAGGCCTCCATAAAAGCAGCTGCAGGAGGAAGCCCCAATCCCATCCCATTTAGTAATTCCGTCTTGGAAAAAACATCGATAGGGGTGCCTTGCATCGCCAACCGTCCCCGATCCATGACCAATACCTTTTCTGCCATAGCCGCTATATCACCCATATTATGTGATACTAAAATAATAGTATTCTTCTCTTGTCGATGAACCTTTTTCACTAATTTAAGAATATCCTTATGAGCCTTTGGGTCCAGCCCGGCTGTGGGTTCATCCAGAATCAAAACCTTGGGTTTCATAGCAATTACACCAGCAATGGCTACCCTTCGTTTTTGTCCGCCCGATAGGTCAAATGGAGATCGTTGTCCGATTTCCTGATAAGACAGTCCAACAAAATCCAAAGCCTCTTGTACACGTTCTTCCACTACCTCCGGGGGTAGTCCCAGATTGATCGGACCAAAAGCAATGTCCTTTTCAACCGTCTCTTCAAAGAGTTGATACTCCGGATATTGAAACACCAAACCAATGGTCCTTCTAATATCACGTAATTTTACCTCCGGATCTGTTATGTCTATTCCATCCACCAATATGGATCCGGATTTGGGCTTTAGCAGACCATTTAGGTGTTGAATCAATGTGGACTTTCCCGATCCTGTATGACCGATGATTCCTATGAAGCTGCCGTCTGTAATCTCAAAGCTGATATCCTCAAGAGCAACGGTTTCATAAGGCATTCCTTCGCTATAAATGTGTGTCAGATTTTTTACTTGTATTGACATAGAAATTCTACCATTTCCTCATTTCGGATGATCATAGCCGGTACCGGAATTCCCCGTTTGCGTAAACGGCCGGCTAATTCCACAGCAAACGGAACATCTAGATTCATAGCCCGTAACTCTTCTTCCCTTGAAAAAACCTCTACCGGTGTTCCATCCATTTTTACTTTGCCACGATCCATAATGATAATACGATCCGCCCTGGCAGCCTCGTCCATAAAGTGGGTAATCAAAATAATGGTAATTCCTTCCCTATTTAGTTTTTCAATGATTTCTAAAACTTCTCGCCTGCCGTTGGGATCCAACATAGCTGTCGGTTCGTCAAAAATAA
>JAQUJQ010000012.1 GCA_028680875.1 Eubacteriales bacterium | reverse complement strand
CTAATTATAATCTCCTGTTTTGTATACATACTTATCATTCGTTATGAACGAAGTTGTTCCGTTCAAGTTTGTAAGTGGTATACTTTTCGATTGAAATGTGGGGTACTTCTTAATTAATATATACACCCTTACTTCTATTGTGCGAAATTTACACTGGATAGCAGAGTTATGATGTCATGAAATCAAATCCATGTTATTTCAATAGTTTTAAATTTGGATTTGTGAGATATTAATCTTTATTTTATACCGGATATCCTTGGGGCTAAAATAAAGATAATGGTATGACTACATTGATAATAAAGATAGACGAAGAAACTCCAGAAGTGAAAAAGACACTGGATTATCTAAATTCGCTTGCAGGAGTTAGTATAACTGCTCATAAGAGAGAAAATACAGAAAGAGAAAGTGCTTGGGATAAGGCTATTGCTGAAGGGGCAATTATTGTTGATGAATTTGTAGGTGAAGTAAAACGGCAACTTAAGGCACATTACGATAATGCGTGACGTCATTGTATCTGATACAGTTGTGAATAAGATATCAGAACTGCGAGATTATCTTGCTGAATAAAATATTACCTCTTCACGAACGTTCTTACTGTGCTCTTTTCCGGCGCAAGCATGGTGACCTTGAATCCTTTGTTTTGTAGCAGGTTGATAAGCGGAACCGGGGGAAAGGGTGAGATCAACTCCATACATTCGCCGGGCAACAACTTTTCGGCCTGTGTAAGCACCATGTCTTTGGGATGATCACCTGCTTCAATAATCGGACGTACATCCAGGGTAAATGTAACAAGCGTTTCGGGGACTTCCTGTGAAAAAGGAACGGAAGTCTCTTCTCCTTCAGGACAAAAATTTTCTCCCAGTTCGGGTATTCCTATTTCTTTTCGTAATGTGTTCACCATATCCACTACATTGATGTTGCCAACTTTGGCGGCTTGTTGCAGCGAAGTCACTTTTGCCACTGTTCTGCGCAACACCGGGTTTTTTAGTGCCGCAAAGGCGGGTGAGAACTGAAGAATCGTCCCTTCCAGTTCGGGATAATTCTTCAGTAATTCCGCGACCTTTGTATCGGGCGTGATATCTATTCTATCTTTGCTCATACGATAACAAACGTTGGTCGCCTTCTAGTTTTCGCATGGTGGTGATATCCTGCGTCACTTCCACCACGCCGAGGTATTCGCCCTCTTTCCCGCGGACGGCGGAATATTCGATGTAAATAAAGCGTCCCTGGAAGCTCGACATCCAAAAAACTGCCTTGTTCTCTTTCCCGCTTTTAAAATCGGTGAGGATTTGCTCCACTACATGCACGCTGCCGGGCGGGTGGCACATCCGTACATCGCGCCCGATGATGGATCGGTTCAATCATAAGATGCGTTCGTTTGCTATTTTGCTATATAACAAGCATTTATAAACCGAAAAAGTAGAATAGGTAATGATTTAGAAACGAGCGAAATTCTTTGGTTTGCTTAGGTTTTCCATTGTTTCAAATAACTCATTTAGCTATTACAAAGATACGATTTATAAATCAAAAACTGTCTTTTTTCTGCATATTATATTTCCTTTCCCCTTAATGCAGAGCAGATAGAACATAGTTTTGCACATCATAACTATCTAAATCAAAGTCCGAAAGCAAGAATCACAAAATTAAAAGCAAGAAATAGCAAAATTAAAATTGCTTTAGCCCTTACTTTTGCAGATATATAGTGAAATTCGATGCCGAAAAGAGACAAAAGTAGCGAGGTACACAAAGAAATAGTCGAAAGAATAACAGGCTATATTCTGAATAATCTGCATGAGACTTTAGATTTAAAACAGCTTGCGGATAACGCCAACCTGTCTTGTTTTCATTTTCATAGGATTTTCACTCAACTGAAAGGCGAAACCCCACATAATTTTATCAGGCGTTGCCGTGTAGAGAAAGCAGTACAACTGATCCAATCAGGACAAAGCCTGTTTCTGCATGAAATCGCTTATGAATGCGGTTTTACCACGCAGTCATTATTTGTAAAAACATTCAGAAAGTATTACGGAATATCTCCACACGAATTTAGGAAACAATTAAAGTAGTATAAGTTATGGTACATTTAGATTTAGAAGGAACGCACTATGAAATTGGCCGGAAGTTGGGCGGTTTCTTTAATGAGCAGAAAACAGGTTTTCCACTCAGCCTCAACAAATGGCAACGCGAACGGGGAATCGAGAGTCTGCAACTACTCGAAAAATCCTTTCCCGAAGCCGCCTGCGAGTTAAAAGGTTTAACTGAAGCTATAAATTATGACTATGAGCTTTTTGGGGCATGGCTTATGACTATGGGATGTTGTCTGATAATGCGAGAAAACCATAATGTAGAAGTAAGAGGTTGTACGGCGTTTTGTTTTACTGATAAGGATAAAATATATTACGGACGGGATAACGACCTTCCACCATACCTGAAAGAAGTAAGCAAGAGTATTTATTATCGGCCAGTGGGCAAAAACCATTTTCTGTTGAATACATCTTCTTTTACAAACGGAGAAGAAGGGATAAACGAACACGGTCTTATCGCAGCGATGACATTCGTTATTCCCAATAAAGGAGAAGTAAAGCCGGGTCTTAACTCTGTATTTTTGGTGCGCTACCTGTTAGAGAATTGTTCTACGGTACAAGAAGGCATCGAAGCATTAAAAATGATACCGATTGCGTCAAGTTGTAATATCCTTTTGGCAGATAAATCACAAGAGATGCTTGTTGCAGAATGTAATCCGTTTGAAATAAACCTCCGTGAGCCTGAAATAAATGCCAAAGGAGAACGGTTTATCGTAACGGTAAATCATTTTACCTCTTCCAAAATGCAGAGATATGACGGTAGCAAGCAAAATCTATATTCTTCAAAAGCAAGATACAATACGGCTTACAATGCCCTTAGCAAAGCTGATTATGACGATGCCATTTTGTTTGCCAAAAATCTTTTAAGCGGGAAATATGGTTTTATGTGCCAATACCGCAAAATCAAATTTGAAACAATTTGGTCAACAATATTCAATATTACAGACTCCACCATGTTTTTAGCAGAAGGAAATCCTGAACTTATTGCTTATAAAGAGAATACGTTCAAAGATGCGGTTGGGACTATGTGAGAAGAAACGTACCTTGTCATTTTTATCCACAAAGGT
This sequence comes from Eubacteriales bacterium, assembly GCA_028680875.1. Classification (GTDB taxonomy): domain Bacteria; phylum Bacillota; class Clostridia; order Peptostreptococcales; family Anaerovoracaceae; genus JAQUJQ01. The sequence continues at coordinate 13,842 of JAQUJQ010000012.1, read as the reverse complement.
GATGTCGATGGGGAGGTGCAGGAACAATGCCTCTAACTCGTCCAGATTAAATGCACCTGAAGAGAGGCGGATGGCATCTGCCGTTACATATTCCTGTTTTTCCACTTTCACGCTATCCGGAACCCATTCGTCCTCCGGGTCGATCAGGCAATAACCGAATTCAGGTGTTTCCTGATAGATCTTGTACCATTCATCTTCTGTAAGCGTATCCATCGACATTGGCAGGAGAATCTCTTCTTCCTTCATGACCATTCCGGCAATCATCTCTACCGTATGATCCAGTACTAACTGTATGATCGATCTCAACTCTTCCGCGCTGGAAATAGGTGATGCAAGTGCTTCGTGTGAATTTTTCAACAGTTCACGTGTCTCATCATGTTTACCCCACATCTCTTTGGGCGGGCCGGTAATCAGGTGTTTCTCCAGAAATGGGAAAAGCTGGTACTCCTTCCGCTTGTAATGCTTGTCGATATCGGAGAAGTTGTTGAAGATGGTACGGAGTTGAAGCACATATCCGGGAACCTGTGCATCGGTGATATCTGCAATCTTTTTCTTTATCTCCTCGTATGCTTCAATCTGTTGACGGATAGCGATATTCTCTTTCTTGAAAGTATCTACCGGATGGCCGGCAGGTACCTGTTTCGCCCCTTGCAGGTCGATGCTTCCATCGAGTACCGCCGTATGCAGGTCGCAGAAATCGAGTATCTCCTCTTCGGTCAACGCATTGCTATTAATCAGCTCTTGCTCTACCTCTACCACTTCGTGATAAGGAATGCTCTTTAGTACTTCAATCAAACGGTGGCGCAATATTTCAGGATTATCTCCTTCATGCAACCTGAGAAGGAGGTGGCGCAGCAGTTCTTTGCGCTGCGTTGAGTTATTGATAAATTCGCTCATATCAAAGTGTATGTTTACCGGTCAATTTTTATCTTCTTATTCTTCTCCACGGATCATGGTAAGCAGCATTTTGAATCGCTCAATAGCTGTCAGGGCATGTGGTATATTGGCCGGCATAATGATACAATCCCCCTTTTTCAGGAGATGCGGCACGCCTCCAATCCGTATTTCAGCCTCTCCGTCCAGGATCTGCACGAAAGCGTCGAAGTTGGCGGTATGTTCGGTCAATCCTTGCTCTTTATCGAAAGAAAAGATTGTGATATTGCCTACTTTATTTTTGGTCACCTGTTTGCTGACTACTCCGCCGGAAGCGTAATCTATCGATTCTTCGAGGGCGATGACTTTTGATTTTTCGTATGTTGCCATAATTTCAATTTTTAATTGTTAATTGTGCTCGATATTTTCTGATTACTGTGGTAGTACCCCCGTCTATACACGTTGATTTTAAAGAAAATACCTTATGTCCGTCGCAAAGATACTATTTAGAATAAGTATAAATTGTAACCGAAGTTACAAAAAGAAGAATTTGCTCTGTTTTTATGTTTTTTGATGGATGACATGCCATACCTTCCTGACAGAAGGAGTCTGATCCTTCCCGGATGCCCCTATATAAAATTAGTGTATCCATAAGTAGTGTTCATTTCATAGTTCGACTTTTTTTAAAAAATCACTCAATCCGCAAATTTCCACATCATTTTTAAATGGATAAGATGCTGATACAGGCGCAACAATATATGTTTTATCCGGTTTTGTGGTTTCTATAGCACTCCAAAAGCCTTTGGTCACTTGCGGTGCCGATGAGGCTTTGCATTCCACGGCAATCGTTCGAATACCTTTCTCTATAAACAGGTCTAACTCATCCCCTGTAGCACTGCGATAAAAAGAAAACTTGCAATCTTTCAATGAAGAGATGATGTTTTCAATTACAAAGCCTTCCCAGGATGCTCCAAAGACGGGATTGCCCAGCAGGGAATTGAAATCATCTACTTGTAGCAGTCGGTGTAATAGCCCGCTATCTCTCACGTAAATCTTGGGAGATTTAATCAGGCGTTTCTTGATATTTTTTTCAAGCGGTGGTAACGAACGAATAATAAAGGTTTGCTCCATCAGATCGATATATCGACGAATGGTTTGATAGGTCACACCGAGCGATTCTCCCAATTTGGACGAATTAAAAAGTTGCCCTTGATTGTGCGCACACATGGTAAGCAGGCGACGAAGTTGTAATGCGGGAATTTGGAATCCGAGTTGTGGAATATCCCGTTCTACATATGTCCTAAGGAAATTTTCTCTCCAAAGTACGCTCCCTTGGTCTGATGATGCAAGATAACTATCAGGATACCCTCCGCGAAGCCAGAACTTATTCAATTCAAAATTTGCGTATTGTTCAATTTCCTCAATTGTAAATGGTGTGAGTTCAATAAGTCCGACCCTTCCGGCCAATGATTCCGACGTTTTCTGTATGAGGTCTTGCGAAGCAGATCCAAGCAAAATAAATCGCCCTGGACGACGGTTACGGTCTATCTCACTTCGCAATACAGAAAAAAGTTCAGGTACTAACTGAATTTCATCCAAACAAATTGTCACGTCCTGGTTGGCTTGGAAGAATAACATAGGTTCTCTCAGCTTATTCAGGTCATCCAAATTCTGAAGGTCTAAATAGAGGTAATCATCCGAATCCTGATAGAGCATTTTTACCAAAGTGGACTTTCCGCATTGCCTGGGCCCTAAAATAGCAACTGCAGGAAATACGCTTAGATTCTCATTTACAAACGTTTCTATATTTCTGTTGATCAGTTTTAGCATATCATAAATAATATTTCTATTTTGCGCAAATATAATGATTGTATTTAAAACTACCAAAAAAACGATGTTTTGTTTCTGGAACGCACTATGAGTAGTAAGCATCCTACGAGTCTTTTATAATGCAGATTTCGGATAACCAAACTAATCAACCAGTCTTTTCATCAGTCAATTTTAATTTAGATATTGTAGAAACTCTTACTATTCTCCGAGCCAAAGACTGTTTTTCATCTGGACCTTGTATGAATAGATATTTTGTATAAATTTGCACATGATATGCTTGCAAAATCACACTGCATTATGAACGTTTCTACTCCCGATTATACCAGCTTATTCTCAAAATTCAAAGAAGGGGATGATCATGCGTTTTCCTTTTTCTATGAATTTTATATAAACGATTTGTATGCTTATGGAATAAGCCTGGGAGGTGAAAAGGAAGTTGTGAAGGATGCTGTTCAGGATATATTCCTGAAGATATACTTTGAGAAAAAAGATTTTTCTTCTGTCGATCATCTAAAGTATTTCTTGCTGAAATCCCTTAAAAACAGGCTTTATAACGTCCACAAATCCAAAGCTGTTTCTACCACGACCGGTATTTCCTCAGATGTGCATGGTTTTTCCATTACGACAACGGTACTGGACCGTATCATCGATGAAGAAGACCGCACCATTATTAAAGAGCAGATAGACGACCTTCTTTCGAAACTTACCGCCCGCCAAAAAGAAGCCATATACCTGCGTTTTATGCAGGAAATGGAATATGAGGAAATTGCCGAAATCATGGAAATGACACCACATGCCGCACGAAAGTTGATTTCCCGCTCCCTGAAACGGATGAGGGACGACGAGCAACTGATGTTGATCTGTTTCTTTATGCTGATTTTACCCTAATTTTTATTTTTTTTTGAAAAAATGGGGACAAAAAATCATCCTGTTTGTATATATAAAAAACGGGCAGGATAAATGCAGATAGATAAATATAAAAACTATACCGCGACAGATTTCCTTAAAGACAAGGATTTTATCAGGTGGCAACTCTTCCACGGGGAAGAAGATTCGCTGTTCTGGAATGATGCCCTTGAAAAATATCCGGTGCTGGGATCGGCGATGGAAGAGGCTATTGCCCTGTATAAAGACAATATCAGGTTCAATGATTTTAGCATGTCTGATCTGGAAATATCAGAGTGCGTGATTTCATTACAAAACCAGATCCGTCATAAAAAGAAAAGAAGGAATTCAAAGCGTATTGTCGTGGGCATATCCGCCATAGCGGCGAGTATCGCTATCATCATATCCCTTCCGCTTCTCTTCAACAAAAACAATCATGTGCAGGATATCACAACCTTTGCCCAGGCAATTCCCGATAATAACGACCTCTATTCGTCCGACACTAAACTGATCGTATCGGAAAACAATACTGTCGTTTTAAATAATAAGGAATCTTCCATCCAGTATGAAGAAGATGGGATAAAAGCCGATGACAACCTTATCTTAAAAGAAGAGTCGGCTCCTTATAACCAGTTGATCACACCTTATGGGAAACGCTCCGTCATAACTTTCTCCGACGGGACAAAAGCATGGGTGAATGCGGGAAGCAGGCTTGTATATCCTGCCGAATTCAACAAAGGGAAAAGGGAGATTTATGTGGATGGGGAAATCTATATAGAGGTTTCCGAAGACAAGAAACGCCCGTTTGTGATAAAAACGAGTCAGATGGATATCGAGGTATTGGGTACGAAGTTCAATGTGTCGGCATATGAAGCCGATAAAACAAATAGTGTGGTGCTGTTATCCGGGTCGGTAAGTATTTCTTCCAACTCGCGAAACAAGAATATCATCCTGAAACCGGATCAAATGTATTCCGGTATCGAAGGTTCCCATACTGTTGAAAATGTGGATGCGAGCGTCTATATTTTATGGACACAAGGATTATATCAGTTCGAAAGTGAGAAATTGGCAAATATCGTCACCCGCCTCGAACGGTATTACGGCATACGGATCGAATGCGATCCCGATATATCGGGATTGAACTGTTCCGGGAAACTTGACCTGAAAGACGACATGAACAAATTGATGGATGAACTGTCCCGCGCATTACCCATGATATATCGGCAAAATGTCGACGGAAGTTATACGATAAATACAAAATCCTGAATATTAAAACGACTTGAATTTTAAAAGAAAAGTGCCTATGAAGAAAATCTGACCCTAAAAAAAGCAACCGGATGATAGGTTCAGTATCATCCGGCCAGAACTTAAATGTAAAACCAGTTAAAGTTTCAAATTTAAATTATGACAAATGTATGATAAAAATTAAACACCTTGGCTTAAAAAAAGCTAATATTAGAAGGACATGTCGAATTATGAGAGTATTTTTTTTATTCTTTATGCTGGGTATTGGATTTTGTTTTTCCAATAATAGCTATTCCCAGTCGACAAAGATATCCCTTAACCTGAAGAACAAGACAGTCAAACAGGTCTTCTCCGAGATAGAAAAGAACAGCGAATTTATTTTCTTTTACCAAGACGATATTATCGATGTGAACAGAAGGGTTACGGTAAATGCCGATAATGAGACAATTGAGCAGGTTTTGGACGAGATACTCAGTGCTACGGGTAATACCTATTTTGTTTCCGACCGCTCCATTTATATTATAAAAAAGGGTTCGGATGATATTGCATATGAAGAAGATGTTGTCCAACAACAAAAAAAACAGGTATCAGGGAAAGTTGTCGATAAAGATGGTGAAGCCATTATCGGCGCCAATATTGTGGAGAAAGGGACCACAAACGGTACGGTAACTGATGTGGATGGGAGATTCTCACTTAGTGTGGGAAACGATGCGGTGCTCCAAATCTCGTATATAGGGTATTTGACGAAGGAATTACTTATAGATAAAAATTCAAATTCGAAGGTTGACGTAGTTTTGCAGGAAGACACACAGAGTCTTGAGGAACTTGTAGTCGTAGGTTATGGAACCCAGAAAAAGATAAATATGACGGGTGCGGTAGAGTCTATTGATGTGGCGAAGGTTTCAGAAAGTCGCCCTGTCACCTCTCTTTCCGCCGGCTTGTCTGGTCTTTCTTCCGGTCTTTATGTGAACCAAGGTGGTGCCCAGCCAGGTAGTGATGGAGCTACGCTTTTAATTCGAGGACAAGGTACATTAAACGATTCAAGCCCTTTGGTTATTATAGATGGAATGGAAGGCAACATGAACAATCTGAATCCTCAGGATGTGGAGACGATATCCATTCTCAAAGATGCGGCATCCTCATCAATCTATGGTTCCAGAGCCGCCAACGGTGTTATTTTAATTACGACCAAGAAAGGGAAGGCTGGATCTCTCAAAATGAATTATAATGCATTCTTCTCGTCGGTCAAACCATCCAATCTGATCGAGACTGTATCTAATTATGCGGATTACATGGAGCTGATCAACGAGGGATATAAAAATACAGACCCTAACGCAAAACAAATCTTTAGCCAGGAAATGATTGATTTGTGGAGGGAAAATGAAAAGGGGGACCAGTTGAAGTATCCCAATACCGATTGGACGAAAGAGGTGTTCCAAAATAATCTGATACAAAACCATAATTTGTCATTCTCAGGTGGAACGGAAAAAATCAGATTTTATGGTTCCGTCGCTTACCTGAATAATCCCGGTATTATAGAAAGATCAACGTATGAGCGCTTTACCGGGCGTTTGAATCTTGATGCCGACATTAAACCATGGCTTACGTTGGGAATGAATGTCAATGGAATAGTTGGTAATACGGATATTGGAACTCAATCGATTTCTAGTGTGTTTACCTATGCTGCGGCAAGTAGCCCGGGTATGGTCTTGAGAGCTCCTGATGGGCGATATGGTTCGAAAAATAATCCGGAAGAGAGTTCTCAGCTTAATAATGTGTTGGCAATTCTAAATAATAAAGATGGCGAAATTAAGAACAAAAGGTTCACTGGTCGCTTGTTTGGGGCTCTCAGACCAATTAAGGGATTGTCCCTTGAGGGTTCTTTTAACTTCAATTTTACGGACAGAGTTGAATCTACACGTCCAGTTTTTAATGATCTTTGGGATTTTCTTACCGACCAGATTGTTGAGTCAGGAGGCGGTGAAACATATGTCAACAATACCGATGTGCAAGATGAGTTTTACACGATGGATGTCGTTGCAAAATATGAAAACACCCTCTTCGACAAGTTGAACTATAACATCATGTTGGGAGCCAGTCAGGAATCCTATAAATGGTGGAGTCTCACGGGTCGTAGATACGATCTGATAGATATGAGTCTGAAAGTCCTTAATGCAGCCGTGGGGGATGCAAACGCTTGGGGTAGTGCTGATGATTGGGCCATGCGTTCTTATTTTACAAGACTGAATTTGAACTGGGATGAGAAATATCTTTTTGAGTTTAACTTGAGAAGGGACGGATCTTCCAGATTCAATAAAACTAACCGTTGGGGAACGTTCCCTTCTTTTTCAGGAGGATGGCGAATCAATAAGGAAGGTTTTATGGAAGATATTCACATGATCGATAACTTGAAATTGAGATTCTCTTGGGGTGCGTTGGGTAATAATTCTGTAGGAAATTATGAATACCAGTCTCTTTATACTGATATGAATTATATCCTTAATAATCAAGTAATCGTGGGGTTTGGACAATCTTCTCTCGCCAATGCGAATCTTACTTGGGAAAGTACATATGTTTCCAATATAGGAATCGATTTTGGGTTATTAAAAAATAAATTGACGGGTTCAGTGGATATTTTCGACAAAACAACTAAGAATATTTTGATTAATTTACCGGCACCGCTTGTTGTTGGAAATTATAGTATCCCAAAGCAGAATTCAGCAAGTGTTAGGAATAGGGGAATAGAACTCAGTCTTGGATGGAATGACCGTATTGATGATTTTCAATATTATATAGGAGGAAATTTCACTTACATCGATAATAAGATTGTCAAATTCAAAGGTGAAGAGAAATCAATATCTGACACCAATCTTCTGTTGGAAGGTTATCCTATAAACGTCCAGTATGTTCTTGCTGTTGATCGTATTTTACAGACAGAAGAGGATATGGCAATAGTACAAAAAATGATTGATAATGCGCCTTTAGATGAGGATGGAAAAAAACGCAACCCTTTTGCTGCGTATGGCAAACCGGAATTAGGCGATTTCCTTTATAAAGATATGAACAATGACGGAATCATTAACGATGATGACCGGTATATGGTTGGACATGGTACCGCACCGCGTATTACATATGGAGTGAATATGGGGTTTGATTGGAAAAATATTGATTTTGCCATTTTGATACAGGGAAACGCTGGTTTGAAGGTACATTGGTCTGACATGTATTATAGGCCGGTAGTGAACTGGGGATACCAGATCAATAAGGAAATAGCTGAAGGACGCTGGTATGAAGGTAGAACCGATGCAACTTATCCTCGCTTGCTCAATGATAGTAAAACCATCAACATGCGGCCTAGTGATTTCTGGGTACAGGACAAGTCGTACATGAGGTTAAAAAACATACAGTTAGGTTATACGATCCCAAAAGAGATTTCCGGCAAGCTTTCCCTTGAAAGTGCACGGATATATGGTAGTATGGAAAACTACTTCACCTTTACCAAGTACAAAGGGTTTGACCCGGAGGTGTCGGGAACTAATTATCCGACTTTGAAACAGGTGCTGTTTGGAGTTAATTTAACATTTTAAATAAATGGATATGAAAAATATATTTAAATATTGCTGTACCATATTTTTATCAATTTTACTTTTGTTCGCTTGCGTAGATCTAGATCTGGTTCCTTACGACCAGATTAGTGAAAACTCTTTCTGGCAAGATGAAAAACAGGCTAACCAAGGTGTGATGGGTCTCTATTCGCAATTGAAGAATTATTATATTTTCGGAAAAGCTTTTTTGACAGAAGCGATGAGTGATATCGGGTTGGGTGTTTATGAAATGGGTTACAGGCCGTTTAGCAACGGAACCTATACTGGGCGTACCTCCACGGTGGAGGAGCATTGGAAGCAGGGGTATGGTAGTATAAATAGGACGAATACAGCTATCCGGAAAATTAATGAAATACAAGGTTTGGATGAAGAGGTCAGAAAGCAATTGATCGGGGAGACGAAGTTTCTTCGGGCGTTGTTTTATTTCAGGTTGATGGATTATTTTGGAGGTGTTCCGATTTATGACGAAACCACTGATGTGACAAAGGAGTTTAATACCATGTTGAAACCCAGGAACTCAGTGGAAGAAGTTCGTGATTTCATCATCAAAGACTTGACTGAAGCAATTGAATACCTACCGGTAAATTGGTCCCAGGATAACTACGGGAGAGCCACCAAAGGCGCGGCATATGCTCTACGAGGGAAAATCTACCTGTATGCCGAAGAGTGGGAAAAGGCGATTGGCGATTTTGAAGAGATCGTCTATAATAAGACGAACGATTACGGATATGAGCTTTATGATAGTTATGCCGACCTCTTTAAATTGACGGGACATAATGCGCCTGAAATGATTTTTGCGATTCAGAATAAGGGAGGAAAAACTTCCGAATACGGGATGCCGATGGCTTTCTATCTTGGTAATAGGTCCACTTTCGTGAGCGATTGGAACGTGGGAATGCCTTCAACATCCTTTGCTGATTCATATGAGAATTTGGACGGGACACCGTTCAATTGGGATGATTATATTCCGGGATTCAATGAAAGTAACGAAGTTAAGGAAACAACCTTCTGGTCCACTTTCTGGAGGAGCCCTTCCGGGTATAATGTCTGGACTTCCCTTTGCGATACCACCCTTTTGGGTAATATATACAGGGGCCGGGATCCAAGGATGATGCAGACATTGATTGTCCCCTATTCGTATTTTCTGGGATGGGTAAATGATGCCCCGCAAATGATGCAATATGCAGTGGCACCTTATATAAATGAGAATTATGGCTTCTTAAGAGGTGACAATGGGTGGTATGCTTATTACTGGAGAAAATTTGTTCCAGAGGGGAATTTGGATGATCAGATTACAGATAGAGCAAATACTCCGATTAATTTTCCACTTATCAGACTGGGTGACGTGTTGTTGATGCTATCTGAGGCGTATAATGAAACAGGAGAGATACAGAAAGCCGTAGCGGAACTCAATAAAGTAAGGTCAAGGTCAAATATGCCTGGTCTTAATTCTGGCCCTGCATGGTTACAGGTTGATAATAAAGAAGAAATGTTCAAGCGGATTATGCACGAACGAGCAGTAGAGCTGGCTTGTGAAGGACACCGTCACAGCGATCTTAAACGTTGGGGATTGCTTGAAACTTTGAATGACAAAGTTGAAAAGGATCTTTTAGGTGAAAACCTCTATACGAAGAAGTTTACCTCACGTGATTATCTTTGGCCAATACCGAGCCAAGAATTGGATGCCAATCCGAATATAAAACAAAATCCGGGTTGGTACTAATCTTAATGTAATTTCTCATCCTCAAAGGCTATTATCATTAAGCTAATGGAAAAGATATTAGCTTTTGGGGATGTTTTAACCGTAACAAATTAATAAAATAATAGATAAGGTAGTCTGAGAGAATTTTGATAGCAATAAAATTATGACCGACAGAAGAAATTTTATAAAGCAACTATTATCCCTAACTATAGGATATAGTCTTTCGAGAAATGTTTTTCCAAAATCAGTCGCTAATCGGAGATTAATAAGCGCATATTTGCTCCATTTAAGCTATAATATGTGGGAGGATTTTACACCTTTGGAATACATTAACGATAATTACGACTGTGACTCGTGTCAGGAGATCAGGAAATGGGCTCATGTACTGAGAAGAAAACTGACATTTGATGAAAGAACTTTTGATATCCTGATTGAAGAAATGTCTGCAGTTGGAATTAATATGCTTGTTTTGGATTTAGGGGACGCCGTGAAATATCATACCCATCCCGAAATTGCGGTAGAAGGTGCATGGAGTCCGGCTCGGCTGAGAGAGAAATTAAAAAAGATAAGAAGCGTTGGGATTGAACCTATTCCTAAATTGAATTTTGCCACCACTCACGATATTTGGATGAAAGATTATTCAAAGATGGTATCAACCGATATTTACTATGGTGTATGTAAAGATCTCATCAATGAGGTTATTGATATTTTTGATACGCCCAGATTCTTTCATATAGGCATGGATGAAGAAACTTACCAGCACCAACGGAAATATGAGTATGTGGTTGTAAGACAAAATGATCTATGGTGGAAAGATTTACTCTTTTATATCAAGGAAGTTGAAAGCAGGGGTGTCCGTCCATGGATGTGGTCTGATTATGCGTGGAGCAATCCTGAACTTTTTTTTGAAAAAATGCCTAAATCGGTTCTACAGAGCAATTGGCATTACGGTAATATTTACGAAAATAATAAAGTAGTAGATGAAAGACCTGTTAACTTATATATGGATTTGGAGGAAAATGGATTTGATCAGATCCCTACAGGGAGTAATTACTCAACGGATACCAATATGCGGCAAACTGTAGAGCACTGCTCTGAAATTATTCATCCCTCACGGTTATATGGGTTTCTGATTGCGCCATGGAGGCCCACTTTACCTCAATGCATAGATAAACATAAATCTGCGATATCTCAATTGCATAAAGCATTATTATAAAATGAGAAATAGTTATATCATACTTCTTTTGCTTTTCTTTTCTGTTCGATTAATTAATGCTCAAGATTATAGCCAAATTACAATTTTTGGAAATAGGGAAAATTTCCGTTGGGAAAAGTACGCTTTCAAAGTGAACAACTTTAAGGAAGGGGAGATAGCCAATACTGATCCGGCAATTGTTTTACGGATATGTGAAAGCATTGACAATTCCAAGATGATCGTGTTCGGATACAAATGTTCGATCGGAACTTTTAATCACATTTTTGATCAGCAACCAATACGGACTTCGATAAAAAGTTTACTTCAAAGAGGAGGATTGATCTATTTTGGTCCTTTGGAGGGTCCGGTAATTACCAGTTTTCCCAATTCGATGAAAACTTTTTTCTCGTCAATCGGAGCCGGCATAATAGACCACTCCAATTACAATATGTGTAAAAATGAATTGGGATTAGAATCCAATAAAAAAGGGATCCCTTATGATGGCTACAAAGGCGAACTTCTAACAACGCCCAACAGTAGTTTTGACATTATTGGTGTACGCCATTTCGGAAAGATCCCTAAAAACGTTTTTCAGCCGATATTTCTGTCACCCGAAGGCGATCCACTGATGATTATTCAGGAAAATATTCTGGGAAAAGGCTCGATTGTCTTCAGTAACGTACATAACATTCTTCGGGCAACGGACGACAACTTTGTCGTGAACCTTATATGGAAAGCTTACGGGCCGGTGATAAAAGTATCGGATAAAGCTGTTATTAAGAAAAATTTGATTACTGGTTCTATCCCTCCGGAAAACGAAGTTATAACATTACACGAACCTCGGACAGTGAGCTTGTTTAATTGGAAGGAGAACAAAGAACCGCTAAAGAGCACCTCTGTTTCGGTTTCAATTGAAAAAAATAACCTCCTAATCGATTTTGTGTGTTTTGATCCGGAAATTCAGAATATTAAAGCGGACATCGGAAAAAATGATGCCGATGTGTGGAACGATGATTGTGTGGAAGTCATCATAGCAGATGGAAATAAGAACAGTTCAAACCTGTTCCATTTTATCGTAAATTCTATCGGTACAATTTATGATGCAAAGAACAACAACGCCGCATGGAATGCCGATATCAGTGTAAAAACCGATAAACGTTCCGATGCCTGGCTCGTTTCCATGGAGATTCCTTTTGACCAACTAAGCGCTGATATAGGTTCCCTCCATTATTTTAAGATCAATCTATGTAGAGAAGAGAAAGAAATCGGAGAGCAGACTTCATGGAATAAGGCTCTTCATGAGTTTACCGATATGAACTCATTGGGATGGGCGACTCAATTGTCATATGCGGATTTCTCACTACAACTTCTGGAGGAGAGCAAAGAACTCCTGAATAAAATAACTTTCTGGCATTTACCGGTCTTCACAAAAATATACAATGATGTGTTTCCGGCTGATGAGGAAGAAATTGATACCATTTCCATTGTTGTGGCCCGCAATGAAAAAGAATCGGCATCGATATTGATTTCCAATACTACAGAAGACAATCTTTACTTCCGTATGGAGCCGCAATATCATATCAACGACTCTATTCTCTTTTCAGATGTACTCACAATCAAAGAGACGATTCCATGGCGGGATCCGACAGGAATAGTCTTCTCCGAAGCATTGACGCGAGTGAACGAGGGAAATATAATCTCTGTCCCTTCATACGAAACCCGACAGATTTGTATTGACATAAAAACGATGCTTCCAGCAGGTGAATATCAATGGGGAATTACTTTTGTACCTACCAATATGGATGTGAAGACCAAGAAAGTCAGCCTTAAAATCAACGTGCTTCCTTTCACATTCCCGGAAAAATTGCCAATAGACATCTATACATTCGGCCCTTATGGAGGAGCATTCACCAATGATCTGCGGAAAGAATACATCGATATCTGTAAAGATTATCATATTAATTACATACAAACGTCCAACGGCCCGGGCAAAGCTATCTCAAAAAATGAACAGGGAGAGATAGTGGTATCCGATAATAGGTCGGATTATATTGCGGAAGAATCTTTGTTGAAGGAATTGGGATACGGCTGGGTTTATGGTTATGGCGTTTATTCCCTTTTCATGAATGAACTGAAAAAATACGATATAGCCGAGGATATCGACAATGAAAAAATTCAAAAAATATTTCGTGAATGGATCAGAAACTGGATTAAATATTTGGAGCAGGAAGGTGTCGATTTCTCTAAAACAATGTTTCCTATAAAGGATGAACCGTATGAAACCGATATCAAGAATGTTGTCATTGCCGCAAATATCATGCACGATATCAAACCTGAAGTCCGAACCTGTGTCACCATAGCTACTTGGAGCACACTCCCGAGCATTGAAAAATTGAACCATGGTATTGACGTTTGGATGCCTTGGGAACCGAGGGTTACTACTCGCGAAGGAGCTGAAAAAGAATTAAATTTCTACCGCTCGACAGGAAAAAATTTTCTGCCTTATT
>JAQUJQ010000174.1 GCA_028680875.1 Eubacteriales bacterium | reverse complement strand
GCCTTCCTTTATATATGCCATGGAAGAATAACTGTCAACAGGGATATTGGGCACCGGAGGTTTGATTCCTTGGTCGATTTGAAGCGAAAATCTTTCATCTTGGGATGCCTTCGAGCTTACGCTGAGACGATAGGTTCCGGAGTTGGTGAAGTTGTATTTCATCACGCTCGGGTCGCTGATTGATTCACCACTCCCGCTGACAAATCTGTGAAGTTGTACCCCATCCGAATCATAGAGGACAACCGGATCATTATAAGTGCCACTCCACCAATCAGAATAATAAATAAAACCATGTTCCTCGTTTTCGGGAGTCACTGTAAAGTTGTATGTACCAGTGTCGCTGATCGTAAAGGTGAACCATTCCGGGTAGGTACCATAAGACATGCCCTGAACTGTTTCGCCGACATTTATCGTTCTCGGCTCTGTTATATTGAGAAACTGATTCAACTCTGTCGAAACGATTCCACCCTGAATAGCAATTGCCCTTATTCGTGTATTGCTGTTTATCGGTATGGGTACTGTATAAAGTGTGCTATCAGCGGTGGCCTCAGTTCCGTCCAACGTGTAGTAAATCGATGCCCCGGGCGCGGAAGCAAGTATCGCATCAAAAGTATCCCCTGTTGCACCGGGGTTACTTCCTTCACCGGGGATATTAGATATGTACGGAGGAACCGTTCCTCTAGTTATTTTATTATAGGCAGTATTGCCATAAACCCCATTGCTGTTCTTGATTATCGCTTGCAGTTCCAGACCGTCGCTGCCTACAGAAATCGAAGAAGGTTCCGTATATGCCTGCCTTGTAGAGCTATTGTAGGGATTGGTTCCGTCGGTGGTGTAATAAACAATGTCTCCCTCTTCGGCCCCTGTTATGGAGATAATCGTTCCCTGAGGCTGTATATATCCGGTTGGACTGAACGAGGGGTACTTTGTATCACTGAACCAATACCAGCCTACTGCGGTTTCGCTGTAAATACCATCCTTGGCTGCATATGCAACAAGCATGGTTTCAATATCTAGTTCAAAGGGACCGCTGTAGGAATATCTGGTATCATCAGTTGTGGCGTAATAATAATATAATTCTGCACTGTCCACCGATGTTATGGTGATCTCTGTCGGCATAGTGGTATTTTCCGGCAAAAAATCCGGTGACAGAACGGGTGCGGCAGGAGTATTACTATATATTTTGATCACATATGACTCTACGTCGCCGGACCAGCTACGTACATTAAGATAGTGTGTGCCTGTAGTTCCTGCCTCATAGATATCCGATGGAAGCCCTTCTATTTCCAATCCGAAGGTGCCGCCTCCCCATGCCACTTCACCGGCGCCGTATGCATCGGAGAAACTGCAGTCAAGGCTGGCGTATTCCCCTCCGGAAATCTTGTAAATAACTGCGCTGTAACGTTTCCCGGCCTCAGCTTCAAAGGAAAAAACCTTAACATTGGAATCGCCTTCAGCTATGTTCAATGACAGGCCTCCTGTCGTCCCAGGCGTTGTCGAGGGTGTAATGATTCCGTCAACAGCTACCGCAGGTGGACCCTCTGCCTCTTGTACAGAGAATGTCACACTTCCGTCGGTTCCATTGTTTTGAAGCAGCAAGGCATAGGTCCCTGACTCGGTAAAAGTGTAATAGAGTGATCCATCCTTATCATTTTTCAGATAGCTGAAGCTGTCTCCGGATTGGGTTCCGAAAGACAAAGACATATGGACTCCGGCTGATGGCGTATAGACTACCGTATACGGTTTATCAGTTGCAGTGATTGAAAAGGTGAAACACTGCATGTCATACTGGAAGAAAGGGTCGATTTGATACAAAGTTCCAATAGTGATAGCCCCGGGCTCCGAAATCGTTCCGGATATAGGTGTCGCCTCGACAGGATTCTCGGGTTCATTTTGAACTTCTGGGGCAAATTCAAGGGCAGGGTCAGATTCAATTTCTGGGGTAGAAAGAATTTGGGGTGTATCTTCTTGGGTTTCTGAATCCATACATAAAGTAGGAACCCCTGTTTGGGCAAATAAAGTTGACGGTGTACATAAGCTTACCACCATCATCAATGTCAATATATAGGCAATAGTTTTTTGGAACAACTTTCTAATTTTTATTTTAGAAAAATGCAAAATGTTATCTTTTTGTATTAATTTCATTAATATCCACCCCTGTCATATATACTTTTTTTTAATCAAACTTTGCTTTAATCGAGCTTATTCAACAAAAAAGTACACGTTCTCAATTTGCACATTAAATAAAATAGCAAACTTTGTCACTACACAAAACGGGTGGGTTTTATTTATTAGAAAATAGAATATAAGATATTTAAAAAGAAACAAAATAAATAAGGGGCTACCTCTCTGATAGTGCCTTTAACAACTCGGTTTTATTATGTACTTCCATTTTGGAATAGATGTTTTTTATATGGAATTTAATGGTATTCTCGCTGACGAACAATTCCTCTGCAATCATTTTATAGGTCTTTCCCTGCAGTAACTTTATTGTGATTTCTTTCTCTCGTTCTGTAAATTCATTAGGTAAAAGCAACTCTGCCGAGGCGTCGATATGCCGGCCTTGTTTTCTTTTTTCTTCATTTTGTTTTTGTGAAATTTCTACAATCTTAACTGCGAAAGCATGTTCCTTCAAAACCCTGTTAAGTTGTTTATATAAAATAGGTAGCAATATTATTATTATCAGTACTACCATTAAAGCTAAATGAGTTGTGGTAAAACTGCTGTATAGACTAATACTTTCGATACCTGCTGAAATCAATCGTCCCAAAAGAATTCCGAGGACATTTGCGGAAATCCCTATCCCGAACATTTTAGCCGGATTTTTTGCAAAGTCAAGCATTTCACCTAATATGCTCCACCAAAAAAGATCACAAACACCGCAAGCACCAAGCATCAGAGTATTAATTAGAATGTAGCTTGGAGCAGAGTGGTCAAGAACTGCAAAAAAGACAAAAGCAAAACCGATCATAGTAATCGCTACAGTCAAAATATTATAGCGATTGATTTCCTTCGGAAGTTTTTTCATTATATAAAGTGCAACAATATAAGGTACTGCCCAGTACCAGCTTGTTAAAAACTTATGACTTGCAAAAGCCGGGACAATAACAGCATACATCAACCCTGAATTAATAGTTATGATGGTAACAAAGATAAATAATATGGAAAAGGGTTTTATTGCACTTACGCTATTTTCCTTTTTCTCTTTATATTTCTCTGTCTCCTGTATTCCTATTGGAAGCTTTGCAATAACCGGTATAGCTACAACTAATAACAATATGGCAAAGACCAAGCCTATAATTGATGACAGATTAACAGCAATTACTTCAATTGCAATCATAAATAGGTTTGAATAAATTAAAACATCTGCTGCAAAATGTATTCTTTCGCTCTTTGTAACTTCAGACCGAAACCAGAAACTCCAGCTTGCAACAACAGGACCTGATACAAGAGCAATAATGTTAAGGCTTATCTTCCATAAGATGGAGTATGGGAATAAAAAGACTATACTACCCAGAGCACAAATGGATGCGGATAGCAGCATCATCTTTTTTGCTGTTTTACTGTTTTTAATATAAAAGCCACACGTAAACAAGCCTATAAAGTGAAAAAGGATCACATTAGTCATCAAATTCTGTGTATCCATCTGAGGATATTGCCCTGCTAACGAATATAAGACATTACCTTCGAACGGCAAGGAAAGAAGCCAGCCGAAAAACATAGAAAAGCTAAGAACTGCGATGCTGCGTCCTTTCTGAAGAATATTAATATGATTTATTATATCGTTTTTCATTCTAAACTCTCATTTTTTATTAACAAATCTGATCGAAAAATTATTATATGCCTGATGTATTATTATAGTATTTCTTGTCATATTACTCAAGCAGAATCACTTTATCTCAGTGCTTATCTTAAGAAATATTGAAAAAAGCCGATATCATGTAATGAGAACACTTAATAGGCAATATTATGGAATCAGGAAGGGGAAATTGTTATGACAATAGATGATGCAACAAACAA
>JAQUJQ010000173.1 GCA_028680875.1 Eubacteriales bacterium | reverse complement strand
GTAAAGCCCCAATTCAAACCAAACAAAGAACAAAAATAAATGCCTGTGACCCAAGATAAAATAACCACGAGGGTCGGATAATAAATAAAGGTTTGAAACCAACCAAACATGATGGCCCAACGCTTACCGATAAATTCATTGTAATATGTTATCGGCCCGCCGGGTTTATCTGTTCTTGCAGCCAGCTGACTAAAGCATAGACTTCCGAAGACAATTGTAAAAGAAGCAATACAAAAAATTAAAACTGCCAAGGCTACATTGCCGCCGGTATAGGCTAACATATCATCCGATTTAAAGAAAATACCGGACCCAATCACGATGCCTACGATCATTGCGATTGACGTGAATAAACTGTATTCACGTTTTTGGGTTACCCCTTGTGTTTCCATATAAAACCCTCCTTAATAAACTATTGGTTGAATAAATCCGTTGAGAGATACCTTTCTCCTGAATCCGGAAGTAAAACTACGATGTTTTTACCTGCATTTTCAGGCCGTCGAGCAAGTTCAGTACCTGCATAGACAGCTGCACCGGAGGAAATGCCTACAAATAATCCTTCAGTTCTTGTGAGTAATCTGGCTGCATCAAAAGCATCATCTGCTTTAATCTTAATAGTTTCATCTATGATTTTAAGGTTTAAAACGGCAGGTACAAAGCCGGCACCGATGCCCTGTAATTTATGAGGACCTGCCTCTCCACCTGAAAGAACCGGAGAATCTGCAGGTTCGACAGCTACAATTTTCACATATTTACTCTTGCTTTTTAATCCTTCGCCCACACCGGTTATGGTTCCGCCGGTCCCTACGCCTGCTACGAAAATGTCTACTTGTCCATCAGTATCATGCCAGATTTCTTCTGCGGTCGTTTCTTTATGAATTGTAGGGTTGGCCGGATTAGTAAATTGACCGGGAATAAAAGAGCCTGGAATTTCCATGGCTAATTTTTCTGCTTCGGCAATAGCTCCTTTCATCCCTTGTTTTGCCGGCGTCAGAACTAGCTGAGAACCTAAAGCCATAAGAAGATTTCTTCGTTCAACACTCATATTGTCCGGCATAGTTAGGATCATCCGGTAACCCTTTGCTGCAGCTACAAAGGCCAGGCCGATGCCTGTATTCCCGCTGGTGGGTTCGATAATAGTACTGCCGGGTTTCAAAATCCCTCGGTTTTCAGCATCAAGGATCATGGCTAATGCAGCACGATCCTTAACACTGCCCATAGGATTAAAATATTCCAGCTTTGCAATGAGATTGGCGTGGTCCGCACCCACTGTCCGGCTGTATGCAGATAGTTTAAGTAAGGGTGTATGTCCGATTAATTCTGTCAACTGATTATATATTTTCATTTTGTCACCTCCTCGGGTACTATTAAATTAGCTACTCACTATTAAATAGGATTGCTCAATCATTGTCAAGATGATATAATAATTCCTTAATAGATTCAATGAATTCTTAATCTTCAATACTTCCAGAGGGGTTAAAACAAGAATGAACAGTAAACGATATCGGAATAAACGTTATAAAATACGAGAAATAACTGACATCAAAGATATGCTTTATAGTAGCACATCTCTTTACTCTGATAGTAATGCTTTTCTTATAAAAGAGACCCCGGGTGGTGACTTTAAACCTGTACGTTACAGTCAATTTAAGGATGATGTAGATGGACTTGGCACTGCCCTAAAGGAACTGGGGCTTACCGGCAAGAAAATTGCTGTTATCGGTGAAAATCGATACGAGTGGGTTCTCACCTATTTTGCTGTTTGTTGTGGTGTCGGTATTATTGTTCCCGTAGAAAGGGAACTTCCGCCCAGCGAGATTAAAAATCTTTTAAAACAAGTAGATGTCTCCGCAGTGGTTTACTCACGCAAAATGGAGGAATCAATGAAGGAAACTTTTGAAGACTTGGAAGGATTGGAACAGATTATTTCCATGGATGCAGCAACACACGAAAGTAATAAGCTTTCTTTAAAACAACTGGTCTTTGAGGGGAAGGAACGGATAAAGGCTGGTGATCGTGGCTTTATTGATCGGCTAATTGATCCGGAAGCAATGGGCATGCTCCTTTTCACATCGGGAACTACAGGGGCGGCTAAAGGAGTTAAGCTTTCTCATAAAAACATAGTGGCTAATGTAATGAATATGTCCATGTATGTCAATGTGGAAGGTTGTACAGGGTTGTCTGTACTTCCTATGCATCATACATATGAAATGACATGCCATATTATGACCGCATTGTACCAGGGTTGTTGTGTAGCAATTTGTGAAGGATTGAGGCATATCGTAAAAAATATGGTGGAGGCCAGGGCAAACGTCATGTTAGGGGTTCCTCTGCTGTTTGAAGCTATGCACAAAAAAATATGGAAACAAGCAGAAAAATCCGGAAAAGCAAAAAAGATGAGGAGAGCAATTGCTCTGTCAAAGACATTTCACCTTTATAATACAGGAATAGCTAAGAAAATGTTTAAGGAAATTCATGATACCCTGGGGGGAGGAATGCAGCTTCTCATTTCAGGAGCTGCTGGCATTGATCCTAAGGTTGTAGAGGATTTCTGCGCCATGGGCATAACCATGATTCAAGGTTATGGCATGACAGAAAATTCTCCCATCATTGCCGTTAATATGGATCGATACAGTAAACCGTCTTCTGTTGGACTGGCCATGCCAAATACAGATATTCGAATTATTGATGCTGATGAAAACGGTATAGGGGAAGTCATCTGTAAAGGCGATTCCGTTATGTTAGGCTATTATGATAATGAGGAAGAAACAGCTCGTGTGCTTAAGGATGGGTGGCTCTATACAGGGGATTATGGATACTTTGACCAAGACCATTTCTTATATTTAACAGGCCGGAAAAAGAATGTAATAGTTACGAAAAATGGTAAAAATATTTTTCCGGAAGAGGTGGAATTTTTTCTTTCCAGAAATAATTACATAGCCGAAGTTGTTGTTTATGGAAAAGTGGAAGAAAAGAGTGGAGAAAACATTGTTTGTGCGGAAATTTATCCGGATCACGAGATCATCGAAGAAAGCCTTGGCAAATTAAGCGAATTCGAATTAGAAGAACTTCTAAAAGAAGTTATTGATCAAGCCAACGATCAAATGCCTGTCTATATGAGGGTGAAACGATTCCACATCAGAGACAGTGAATTTGAAAAAACTCCGTCTCAAAAAATTATACGACACCTTGCTGACTATAATAAAACCCCGGAATATGAACAATGGGGTTTTGCATAAAAATTAAAAAGGAGAAGGTCAAATGAACCATAAAGAATATGAATCGATTAAGGCAAAAGAATGGGAATATGCCGTATCCAGAGTAGAGGGTGTAAAAAACAGCAAAGATCCTCTTGTCCGGTATCGGGATATCCGGCCTATTATTGACCTGAAACACATGCTTGAAACCAGCGTTGAGTTGTATAGCAATAATCCGGCTTTTTATGTTAAGGAACAAACAGGCGGCCCTTATAAGGTAATAACTTACAAAGAAGTAAAGGCTGATGTGGATGCTTTGGGAACGGCTTTGATTTCCATGGGACTGAAGGATAAAAGAATAGGCATCATTGGCGATAACAGCTACCAATGGTGTATATCCTATTTAGCAACAGTCTGCGGGACTGGTGTGGTTGTACCTCTGGATAAAGAACTATCAGGGAAAGAACTCGAACATTTGGTGAAAGAGGCTGAAATCAATTGCATCATCTATGGCAAGAGATTTGAGCGTATTTTCTTAGAAATGAAGACCAGAGGGGAAACTCCCCTGGCAACTTTTATCAATATGGAGGATAAGGAAGACCGGGAAGAAGCATTATCATTACAGAAAACCATTGAAAAGGGGAAGGATATGCTAAAAGCCGGGAACCGGGAGTTTGTGGACGCAGTGGTGGAGAGAGATATCATGAGCGTCCTTCTCTTTACTTCAGGGACCACCGGCGTTTCAAAGGGAGTTATGCTGTCTCACGGAAATATTGTAGAAGACCTGATGGCATCACCCACCTTGTTAAGGGTAAGTCCGGAGGATATGT
>JAQUJQ010000172.1 GCA_028680875.1 Eubacteriales bacterium | reverse complement strand
TTGGACATACGGGTACCCTTCCGTTCAATAATTATTACGAATAGTATATCTCAATTTTAATGAAAAGAGAAATTATTTTGGAATAACGGGAGAATAGTTTTATTCCCTTGAAATACAATAAGCTCTATACTATAATACATAATTGGATTTTAAACCAAACATAGTTATAGATTTAGTTTTAAAATTGGCATAGTAATTTGGCATAAAATAACAAAAAACTAGTGAAGGAGAAACACATCATGAACAAAAAAATGAAAACGATGGATGGAAACACAGCTGCAGCTTATGTATCTTACGCATTTACTGATGTAGCGGCCATTTATCCCATAACCCCCTCTTCCACAATGGCAGAAGTGGTAGATGAGTGGGCTGCATATGGGAAAAAGAATATTTTTGGGCAAGAGGTTAAGGTTGTTGAGATGCAATCAGAGGGTGGTGCAGCCGGTGCCGTACATGGATCCCTTGCAGCCGGAGCGTTAACTACCACCTATACTGCATCCCAGGGACTGCTCCTTATGATTCCCAATATGTATAAAATTGCAGGAGAATTGCTTCCCGGAGTCTTTCATGTGACTGCCAGAACTCTAGCTGCTCATGCGCTTTGTATTTTCGGAGACCACTCTGATGTCATGGCTACCAGACAGACAGGTTTTGCTTTATTGGCTTCCAGTTCAGTTCAGGAAGTTATGGATTTAGGCGGCATCGCTCATTTGGCCGCTATCAAGAGCCGTATACCTTTTCTCCATTTCTTTGACGGTTTCCGCACCTCTCATGAAATTCAGAAAATCGAGACCATCGATTATGAAGATTTTAAAGGATTGATTGATATGGATGCAGTGCAGAGATTTAGAGAAAATGCATTGAATCCTGAGCATCCTGTAATTCGAGGTACAGCACAGAATCCTGATATCTTTTTCCAGGCCAGAGAAGCGGCCAATCCCTATTATGACGCTGTTCCAGGTATTGTAGCCGACTATATGAAAGAAATTGAAAAAATAACCGGCAGATCCTATCGCCTTTTCGATTATGTGGGTGATCCGGAAGCAGAAAACATCATTGTTGCAATGGGGTCTGTTTGTGAAACCATTGAGGAAACCATAGAATACCTTTTAAAGAAAGGAAGAAAAGTAGGATTAGTTAAAGTTCGTCTTTACAGACCATTTGCACCGGAATATCTAAAGGCTGTTATCCCGGATACGGTAAAGCGAATTGTCGTTTTAGACAGAACCAAGGAACCGGGCTCATTGGGGGATCCTCTTTACATGGATGTAAGAACGATGTACTACAATGAAAAGAATGCACCGGAAATTTATGGCGGCAGATATGGTTTGGGATCTAAGGATACCACTCCGGGACAGATTGTTGCAGTTTTTGATAATTTAGACAAGGAACAACCGGAAAATCAGTTTACCATCGGCATCACAGATGACATTACCGGTAGTTCTTTACCCGCAGTAGAAGGAATCAGCAGTGAACCTGAAGGCACAATCCGTTGTAAATTCTGGGGTTTAGGCTCTGATGGTACGGTAGGTGCTAATAAGAGCGCCATAAAGATTATCGGTGATAAAACTGATATGTTTGCACAAGGATATTTTGCTTATGACTCCAAGAAGTCGGGTGGTGTAACCATTTCTCACCTTCGTTTCGGTAAAGAAAAAATCCGGTCCACCTATTTGATTAATCAAGCAGACTTTGTAGCCTGCCATAATCAAGCCTATGTAAACCAATATGATCTTCTAAAGGGATTAAAGGATGGAGGCACCCTTGTACTCAATTGTATTTGGGATGATCAGGAACTATCAGAGAATTTACCTGCTTACATGAAACGATATATTGCAAAGCATAAAATAAATTTCTATCGGATTAATGCAACTGCAATTGCTGAAGAAATCGGTTTGGGTAATCGAATCAATATGATCATGCAGGCCGCATTCTTTAGTTTGGCCAAGGTTATCCCCGTTGACGATGCTAAAACCTATTTGAAGGAGGCCGTGGAGACTTCCTACGGTAAGAAGGGTCGTAATATTGTTGAAATGAATAACGCTGCCATTGATCGAGGTTTTGAAGATTATGTCAAGGTAGAGGTTCCGGAAGATTGGGCAGATTCAAAGGATGATGAAAAAGAAGTTAAAGAAGTAGACTCATTTATCGAAGAAGTGCAAATTCCCATGAATCGTCAGGAAGGCGATAGTTTACCCGTCAGCACCTTTAAGGGAATAGAGGACGGAACATTCCCGTCCGGGACTACAGCTTATGAGAAACGTGGTGTAGCAGTAAATGTTCCTGAATGGATTCCCGAAAATTGCATTCAGTGTAATCAGTGCTCTTTTGTCTGTCCACATGCAGCCGTTCGTCCCGTACTTTTAACTAAGGAAGAAAAGGAAAAGGCACCTGAAGGTTTCGTTACCAAAAAAGCAACAGGTAAAGGTATGGAGAATCTTGAATTCCGGATTCAAGTCTCCACTTTAGATTGTTTGGGTTGCGGAAACTGTGCCGATGTTTGCCCTGCAAAAGAAAAAGCTTTGGTTATGAAACACCTTGGTACCCAGGCTGGAGAAGCGGAAAACTGGGAGTATAGCCAAACCTTAACAATAAAAGATAATTTGATGAAAAAGGAAACCATCAAAGGAAGTCAGTTTGCGAAACCTTATTTTGAATTCTCCGGGGCTTGTGCCGGTTGTGGAGAAACACCCTATATTAAGCTGGTGACACAACTCTTTGGTGATCGAATGATGATTGCAAATGCAACCGGTTGTTCTTCAATTTGGGGCGCATCTGCACCAAACATGCCCTATTGTAAGGATGAAAAAGGAAGAGGTCCGTCCTGGGCGAATTCCCTCTTTGAGGATAATGCGGAATATGGACTGGGAATGGCCTTAGGGGTTCAACAAATGCGTGACAAGATCCAAAGCAACATGGAAATCCTGCTGGAAAAAGGGATAGAAGCGAATTTGGCGGATGCCTTTAAAAACTGGATTGAAAAGAGGAATGATGGAGAGTCTTCCAGAGAAGTAAGCGACAGGGTCCTGACTGCAATAGAAAAGGCTCAGGGGACTGTGGATGAAGAGGCAAAGGTTTTGTTGGATAACATTCTGGATCATAAGGATTTCTTAGTTAAAAAATCCATATGGGCTTTAGGCGGAGACGGATGGGCTTATGACATCGGTTATGGCGGTTTGGACCATGTCCTTGCATCCGGTGAAAACATTAATATTCTGGTCTTCGATACAGAGGTCTATTCAAATACAGGTGGACAATCATCCAAGTCTACTCCAACAGCTGCAATTGCTAAATTTGCAGCATCAGGAAAGAAAATTAAGAAAAAGGATCTTGGTAAGATGGCTATGAGTTATGGATATGTTTATGTAGCTCAGATCGGGATGGGAGCCAATATGAACCAGACCATAAAAGCGATTGCAGAAGCAGAAAAATATGATGGGCCTTCTTTGATTATATGTTATGCACCTTGCATTAACCATGGTATTAAGAAGGGTATGGGGAAATCCCAGGAAAACATCAAGGATGCAGTAGAAGCAGGTTACTGGCATTTGTACAGATACAATCCAACCCTGAAGAAAGAGGGAAAGAATCCTTTCACTTTGGATTCCAAGGAACCGTCAAAGAACTTTAAAGAATACCTAATGGGACAAGTGCGGTATGCTTCCTTGGCTTCCGAATTCCCTGAAGATGCAGAAGGATTATTCGAACAGGCTGAAGCCGATGCTAATGAACGTTACACCGGTTATAAAAAATTAAGCGAATAGTAACATTTTCAAATGGTGCTGTTGCAAAATAACACAAACTAAAAATGGGCTATAGAGAATTATTTCAGTTCTCTGTAGCCCATTTTTTATTTGTTATAAGAAAAAAGAATTGTTGCTCTTATTTATACAGCACCCTGTGCCATCATTGCTTTAGCAACCTTTAAGAAACCGGCAATATTAGCACCGGCAACCAGGTTGTAACCAAGTCCATATTCCTTAGCAGCAGCTGCCGCATTGTCATGGATGTTAACCATGATTGTCTTAAGCTGTGCGTGTACCTGTTCAGGTG
>JAQUJQ010000171.1 GCA_028680875.1 Eubacteriales bacterium | reverse complement strand
AAAGGATATGAGGATTCTTGGGAGGAAATGGCTTCAATAAAATCTCATATGGATAAAATAAGTCGGGAATTTCTCAACTCAATGGATGAGGATGCGGCATCTTATCAAAAAGTGATTTCATGCTTTCAAATGCCAAAATTAACGGATGAAGAAAAAGAAAATCGAAATGCTGCCATACAAGCAGCAACTATTGGAGCTGCGTTGGTTCCTTTGGCTATCGCTGAAAAAGCATCAACTCTTTTTGATTATGCAAGAAGGGTCATCTTAAAAGGAAATAAAAATGCCGCTTCCGATGGGGAAGTGGCAATAATAATGGCCAAATCTTCAGTACTGGGAGCTCTGTATAATGTAAAAATTAATGCAGAATCCATTAAGGATCCTAAGATAAAAGCAGATTTATTATTCAAAGCAAACTCCTTGGAACAAGAGGTCAATGTACATTATTGAACAGCTGCCTCCAGAGCCATCTTCATCATATTGGTAAAGGATTTTTCTCTCTCTTCAGCAGTAAGCCTACCACTAGTAACAAAGTGGTCGCTAATGGTAACAAGGGCAATCGCTTTTGCCCCAAATCGGGCAGCATTCATGTAAAGAGCAGCGGCTTCCATTTCCACCGCCAGAACCCCCATCTTGGCCCAACTCTTCCACCAATCAGGATTGTCCTCATAAAAGACATCGCACGAAACGATGTTTCCGGCACGAATAGGGGTATTCAACCGGTCAGCGCTTTTCTTTACTTTCATCAGAAGGTCAAAATCACAACCGCATGATAGATTGCCGGGTAATTGGTAAGTATGTTGCCAGTTTGAGTCAGTGGATGCACAAAGCCCGACTACGATATCCATCAGCTTGATTTCTTCCTGGAATGAACCGGCAGAACCAACACGGATAAGATTTTGAACCCCATACTCATTTATTAGTTCATAACTATAGATACCCATAGAGGGCATACCCATTCCGCTTCCCTGTACAGAAATGGGAACACCTTTGTAAGTACCCGTATAGCCTAACATTCCACGAATTTTATTGTAGCATTTCGTATTTTCTAAAAATGTTTCAGCAATGTATTTGGCCCGTAAAGGGTCACCGGGAAGCAATATGGATTCGGCGATGTCACCTTTATTTGCTGCATTAATATGGGCTGTACTCATACCTGTCTCTCCTCTTCTACTATTTTATCATTTCATTTTAATTGCATGATAAATGCATACAAAGAAAATATATTTATAAGTATACCACATCCGGATTTTAAAAACATAATTCTTTACTTGTATGGTAAGATGAGATAGAATTATTAGAATATTAGCAAGAAATGGAGAAACAGATTTATGGATATTAATTATGTAGATAGCTATTACAAAGTAAGAAACATAGTATCCCTAAAAGATATGTTAAATTCCAGTGCGGAGTTATTTAAAAACAAGCCGGCCTTTCTAATAAAAAAGGAAAAGGGTGGCGAATACTTTGAAGTTAAATACAACCAATTAAAAAAGGATGTAGACGCCTTGGGTACAAAACTGATGGAGATGGGTCTTTCCGGCAGTAAAATTGCAATTATCGGCGAGAACTGCTATCAATGGGTTGTTGCTTATTTTGCTGTTGTCAATGGGGTGGGTGTAGTAGTACCCTTAGATAAAGAATTAAATAAAGAAGAGATCTATCATTTATTAGAAACATCAGATTGCAAGGCTGTCTTTTATACGGAGACCTTTGAAGATATATTGAGAGAATACAAAATTGATTATAAAATTCGTATGGAGATGTACGATGAATCAACCGATTTAACCCATGAGGGTATCATTAAATGTTGTGACTTGGTGAGGGCAGGAGAACAATTGATTAAGGGTGGAGACCGATGTTTCCTGGATACGAAACTGGATCCGGAGGAAATGCGGATGCTTTTGTTTACTTCAGGAACTACAGGGACATCAAAAGGCATTATGCTTTGTCATCGAAATGTTATTTCCAATATAATGGATACTTGTCGTATTGTTAAAGTAACTTCTGACGACAGAACGCTTTCCATATTGCCCATTCATCATACCTTTGAATGCACATTGGGCATCCTGACGGTTTTATACAGTGGAGCTTCATCTGCATTTTTTGAGGGACTGAAGTATATCGCAAAGAATCTGGTCGAAGCGCAAGCCACCATTCTAGTGGGAGTCCCTTTGATTTTTGAATCAGTTCATAACAAGATATGGAGGCAAGCAGAAAAGGTTGGAAAAGCAAAGACCCTTCATAAAGCTATTAAATTTAATCGGTTTTTAAAAACCATAGGATTATCGGCAGATAAAAAATTGTTTGGAAGTATCTACGATAGCTTTGGCGGTAAATTACGTATGATGGTCACCGGAGCGGCAGCTATTGACCCCAATGTCAGCAAAGGTTTTGAAGATTTAGGTATAAGGGTTCTGCAAGGTTATGGATTAACAGAATGCTCGCCCCTGGTTACCGGGACTCCGGATTTTAGTAATACCTATAAAAAAGCGGGATCTGTAGGGCCGGTGGTACCCAGTGGCAAATTGAAAATCATCGATAAAGACGAGAATGGGATCGGTGAAATTCTCTACCAAGGGCCTAACGTGATGCTGGGGTATTATAACATGCCGGAGGAAACGGAAAAGGTACTGAAAGATGGATGGTTCCACACAGGAGACTTGGGATTTTTAGATGAGAGCGGTTGGCTCTATATTACCGGCAGAAAGAAAAACGTGATTGTTACCAAAACGGGGAAAAATATTTATCCGGAAGAAGTAGAATTTTATGTAAACCGAAATCCTTACATCTTGGAATCCATGGTCTACGGTATAGAAGAGAAAGAAGGAGAGGGAATGACTGTAGGCATTCAGGTTAGACCAAATTATGATTTGATTCATGAAAAACATGGATTGAATTGTAATGATGACAGCATTTTTGCCCTTATAAAAAAAGCCATCAATGAAACCAATGAAAAAATGCCAATCTATAAGAGGATTCGGCATATTTCAATCAGGAAAGATGAATTCATCAAAACTACTACAAAAAAAATTAAACGTCATAAGAACACTAGGTCAGGAACTCTACCGTGCCATTAATAGCATCCAAACGGGTTCTGACACCCATGGGAATGGATACCTGAGGATAAATATGCCCTGCACGAAAATTGTTGATTGTAGGCTTGCCAAATGGTTTTATAACCTGATCAAAAATTTGGGTAAGTGTTAAGGTCTCATTTTCCTCTAATTCCGGCTCCTCACAGTCAGCAAAAGTACCTAATATAATTCCGGCACAATCTTCAAATTTTCCGGCCAGAGCCAGGGCTGTTAAATTACGGTCAAGTCGATAAGGTCGTTCATCCACATCTTCGATAAATAAAATTTTTCCCTTAGTATCCACTTCATAGGGAGAACCTAAGGCTGCTGCCATTACAGAGAGATTGCCTCCGATTATTAAACCCTCTGCCGTACCCGGACAAAGAATTTCTATAGGTTCATCAGGAGGTGTAGGGGCTAATCCTATAGGTCCTTCACAAAAGAGAGCATAGGTCAAGCTTTGAAGGGATAGATAATCCAAAGTATGGTATCCTCTTGTGGGCATTGGCCCATGGACGGTTACAAGCTCGCATCGTTGATTAAGAACTATATGTAAGGCAGTAATGTCACTGTATCCCAAAAACATTTTGGGATTTTTTTTGATTAGATTATAATCCAGCAAAGGTAAAATCTTTGTTGCTCCAAAGCCCCCTCGCAGACAAAAGATTCCATCAATCGATGGATTGGCAAAAGCATCATTTACATCTTTAGCTCTTGCATTATCTGTACCGGCAAGATATCCATTTTTCATGGTACAGCTAGGATACAGTACAGGGATTAAACCTAGAAATCCGACAGATTCTAAGGAACGTTCCAACTTTTCTTCACTAACCGGAGAGGAAGGGGCAATGAGAGCCACTCGGTCTCCTGATTTTAATATTTTTGGCTTAATCATTTCATAACCTCCATATGATTCTAACACAATTATATTAGAATTCTTTCTTAATTAACACCAAGTTTATTCTTTGGTGAATTTTTGTATATAATTCCTTCTCTAA
>JAQUJQ010000170.1 GCA_028680875.1 Eubacteriales bacterium | reverse complement strand
AAACACTGTTTATATTATTCAGATGATGCCTGGAAGCAATCTCCGGTACTACCCCGCCAAAAGCCTGATGGACCTTGATCTGAGATGAAATCACATTGGATAACACCTGCCGTCCATCAGCCAAAAGAGCTACGGAGGTTTCATCGCAACTAGTTTCGAAAGCTAAAGTGATTAATTTATTATCTTTCATACATAATTCCTTCTACGGTTTTTCATTTAAAAAAGTTTGCCTGGGGATACGATCGTTCAGACGTAAAGCACATTGGTTGTCTGCTGTCATATGCCTGCAATTTTCACAGGATTGATAATCCGTCATATTAAATGAATTCACATCTCGTCTCCTGGAAAAACGACTGCAATGGGAGGCAACGGCCAACATCTCATCGCCGGCATAATAATCCCTATCGTCATAAAAACTGTTTTTCATCTGCTCCTCCTCGTAATACTCATTTTTATACTAGTAGTATTCCTTGGAGAAGGAAATTCTATTCTACACCGGAGGCACAAAAACGCCACATAATCAAAGCATCCTCACCCACATCCTCATAATAGTTGAGTCGCCTGCCTGCAGGTTGAAAACCCAACTTGCGATAAAGGGCAATAGCCTCATAATTGGAAACCCTTACCTCTAAGGTATATTTATCGATGCCTTTGTCTTTTGAAATCTCAATCAACTTTGATACCAACAACTCACCTAAGCCCTTGCAGCGGTAATCCGGGTGAACAGCAACATTAGTGATATGGCCTTCTTCTAAAATCCCCCAAAGACCCGCATAGCCGATGATTTGACCCTCATTTTCAGCAACGAAATATAAAGCCTGTTGATTCTCCATAATTTCTTGTTCAAAGGCCTTTTGGCTCCAAGGAATTGAAAAGCAAATTTTATCCAGTTCTGCCATAGGGTAGATATCCCGTTCTTCTGCTATACGTATCAGTGCATTCACTTTACCCGCTCCCTTGCCAACTTTTCATCCAGCCTCCGTTGTGCCTCAGCCTTCCTTAAATAAACAGGTTGAAGTTCTTCGTAATGTTTAACCAGACCCTTCTCCCAAAGAGTATAAGCGAATGATGCTACAAAGTATGCCCTTTGATATTTTATATCTTTTTCCGCCAAAATTATCAAAGAATCGTTCTTTAACGATAAACGATCAATCACTATTTTCCAATCTTCAACAGCTCTACCATAGGCATCAATACCATCACCGAATAACATAATTTTCATCTTATTATCGAGATTAAAAGTTTTAAGCAAAGCCACAAATTCCTCAAACTTATAAGCCCCATCTTCTACTGCCACCCGGAATAACCCATCTTTCCAATAATAGGCTCCGGCATAGATCTGATTCCTTCTGGCATCAAATAAAGGACAATAAAGTCCGTCAAAATTTGGTAAACTCCAGGCAAAGGCTTTCAACGTAGGTACCGGAATAGCCGGCAAATCCAGAGCCTGAGCCAAGGCTTTGGCTGTAGCCATACCAATGCGAATTCCCGTAAAAGAACCGGGGCCTTGAGACACAGCAATATGGGTAATATCGTCTATTTGCAATTCGCATTTTTTGAGTAATTTCTCTATCATTGGTATCAAACTCTGTAAATGAGACAATTTTTGATCCGATTGTTCCTCCCATATTTCCTTATTCTCATTGATTATTGCAACAGAAGCATAAGGCCCTGTAGTTTCAATTGCCAGTATATTTATCAATCTTATATATCCTCTCGTTCTCTTCGTTTCCATATTTGATATGAATCCATAGAGTATTCTCAGGTAATAAGCCTTTTATCCTATCCGCCCATTCCAGCACACAAACACCATCACCGTAAAAATACTCCTCGTAACCCAATTCATCCATCTCGTCCTCATCGTTAATGCGGTACAAATCAAAATGGTAGAGAGGCAATCGGCCGTCTTTGTATTCTTGTATGATGAGAAACGTAGGGCTGGTGACCATCGATTGTATCCCCAGCCCCTTCGCAATGGCTTTGGTTAAAGTGGTCTTTCCCGCTCCAAGATCTCCGGTCAATGCTACTACTGAACCGGGAACCAGCTTGTCTGCCAACGCAAGTCCAAAGTTTTCTGTCTCTAGTTGATTCTTAATTTGAATTTCTTTCATAAAAAGCTGTCCTTAACAATCTATTTATGTAAGTATTGGGCAATGGGCTTATAAATGAAAAATGTTATGACACTGTTAATGCCCGCCTTCAGTAAATTAAAGGGTAGAATAATGGGTAAAATCATTGCCACTACTGCTTCACGGGGCGCACCCATAAAGAGCGGAGTAATGACCAAATTCCACCCCACCATTGTCACAGTCATAACCAAAACACCTGCAATCAGTGCCACAACAGCCCATTTTTTTGTTTTATGATACTTATATAAATATCCGGCTGCCAATACAAAGGATCCTGTAGAAACCATGTGCATAAAGAATCCGATAACCCCGTTCCCTCCCAAAAAAAAGGCCTGGATAAAGCTGACCACAAAGGTAATGGCAAGACCAGCCCAGGGGCCGAAGGCAAAAGTACTGATAATGATGGGAATATCCGCAGGATCGTACTCTAAAAAGGGTGCGGGTGGAAATGGGATACGGATCAGCAGCACCAATACTAGTGAGATGGCAGCCATTATAGCCATTTTAGCCAATTTAACAGTTTTTTCAGTTCGATTCATATTAAATTCCTCCTTAATTAATTTAGGAGTCTGTCAGGAAAAAGTAAACCCCGGGATGGTTCCCAGGGCTTGGCACGCTTCAATCTATGATCTTGCGTTTCTTTCATCCGGACTATCTTTGCATCTCTGCAAAACCGTCGGTACCGGGATCTAACCGGTTCAGCCTTTCGGTTCGCGGACTCGTAGCTTTTAGCTCTTTACCGCCGGTGAGGATTTTCACCTCGCCCTGAAACAGATCTTCTATTCGTGTAAAGTATAGAACCCTGTACTTATTTTGTCAACTCAAAAATGGCTTCTGCATAAATTTTAGTAGCTTTTATAAGATGATCAATTAAAATATTTTCATTTCTTTGATGAGCCAGCTCCGGTTCATCAGGAAATGTCATACCAAAAGCCACTGCGTTTTTCATTGACCTGGCATAAGTACCTCCACCGATAACTAAAGGTTTGCTTCCATGATCACCTGAATGTTTCCGATAAATGTCCATCAATGTAACAATCATAGGTTCGTCCTCGGGAATATAAATCGGTTCTTGATGATTTATTTTCACTACACCAAAGCCATATTGATCCAAAATAGGCATCATGGCTCCATATACCTGACCATCATCCATAGTTACCGGATAACGTATGTTAACGGTCAATCTCGCCACCTGATCATCCACATCGGCCATTCCCACATTGAAAATTAATTTCCCTGAAATGGAATCGGACAAGCCGCATCCGATCTGTTCCCCATGAAGATCAAAACCGATATGTTGGTTATAAAAATTAATAAAATCCAATACATCTTCATTAGCCATCTCTATTTTTCCTAACAACGCCAGTAAAACTGATATGGCATTTAAACCTTTTCCCGGCCTGGCGCCATGAGAAGATATGCCTTTAGCGGTAATCTCCAAGCTTTTGCCTATGCCTTTGGCATAAATACGGTATCCGGTTTCCTTACGAAATTCTTCCACGATCTTCCGTATCTCGTCGTATGATTCTGCCCGCAAAACGGCTCTGGCCTGATCAGCAACCATATTCGGGGCATTCCCTCCTTTCAGGCTTCGCAGTTCAACACCACTATTAAGAGTCTTTCCTAATTTCTTCACCAATTCAAATATAAGAATGCCCATTTCTCCATGAATTGCAGGGAACTCCGCATCAGGAGTAAAGGCAAAATCCGGCTTTTCCATCTTATGAAAATAGGCTTGCATTCCTTGCCATCCTGTACCCGCTTCTTCATCCAAACCAAGAATGAGCCTAATTCGTTTTTTAGGAATTATTCCTTCGTCCTTTAACGCTTTCATGGCATAAAATGCTGCAATGGTCGGTCCTTTGTCATCAATCGTGCCTCGGCCATAAATTCTTCCTTCTACTACTTTCCCTTCATAAGGAGGGTAATCCCAATCCTTGCCCTCGGGAACCACATCCAGATGAGTAAGGATA
>JAQUJQ010000169.1 GCA_028680875.1 Eubacteriales bacterium | reverse complement strand
TGCAAAAAACCATCTCCTGCCTGCCTAAATAAAACCTCTTCTCTTGCTTCATTCGGAGGTAAGGTTTTTAAAATGGTAGAGTATTTTTTTTGTTCTTCATTCATTTTTGTTCCTCCCCGCAAATTTCTTTTTTACTGCTAACACAGAAGCTTAATTCTTTTCTTTAATTCCCCTCCTTATTTTTATCTATCCTTACTTTGATTTAATGTAATTTTAATATTATTATAAGTTATATTTAATATTTAGTCAATTTAATTTACCAAAGATTCTGTTAAGTCTGACCAATTATTACTGTGACCATAACAAAAAGGAAGCAAAAGACGGTTCTTTCGAGCAGTGAAAGAGCCGTCCCTTAGTTTTAAACAATATTATTATTAAATCAGATTCTTATCAATGTATTTAGTCAATTTCCCCATACAATTTACATAACAACCGAATTCATTGTCATACCATCCAAAGATCTTTGCATGGGTCACTGGCAAATTGATATCCTGAGTTGCTTTAGTTCCAAATCGTTGTAAGGATTCCGCATCTAAGGATAAAAATCCGGTCCTTGTATGGTTTTCCAGGCCCTCAATTACAATGGCCGCCTGACTTCCCATCAAATCTGTAGATACATTCTGCTTTTCACTGAAAACCAATAAACCTTTTTGTGCACCTGCGGCTGCTTTTCGATAGATATCATTGATGAAGTTCTGGTTGATAACTGATTCACCGCTCTCTGTCAGATCGGTACGGAAGGTCAGGTTCAACGAAATGAGAGACACCGTGCTGGTTGGTACACGAATCGAATCTGCCATAAAGCCTACCTTTTTTATTTCCGGCAGAATTTCCTCCAAAGCTATGGCTGCCCCGGTTGAAGTGGGAATGATATTATTGAAAACAGACCGGTTCCTACGTAAATCTTTACTTCCAGCCTTGGGTGGTGCATCTAATATACTCTGATTATTTGTTGCAGCGTGAACGGTGGTCATGGATGCTGTAACGATCTTTGCTGTTTCTTCCGTATCCAGTAAAGGCTTTACCATATGGGCCAGTCCTGTTGTGGTACAGCTTGCTGCAGAAATAATATGATGCTTCATCGGATAATAGGCAGAATGATTCACTCCATAAACAAACATGGCACTATCCTCTGGCATCTTACGCGAAGAATCTTTGATCTTAAACGGAGCACTTAATATTACTTTCTCTGCCCCTGCTTCCAGGTGCCCTCTCAAACTCCCTTTTGGATGGTCAGCCGGAAGTGTAGGATCCAAAAAAACGCCGGTGCAATCCACAACCAGCCGTACACCTTCCTTCGCCCATCCTATTTCCCTTGGATTTCTAACCTTTTTCAGTACTTTAACGGGTATTCCGTCCATTTCAAACAAACATTCCGACCGATCCAATATTTTTACATTACAGGATTTTCCCGTATATCCATATAAAAACCTGTCAAGAGTTCCATATGTAGAATCTGTAGTCAGATATTGAATGATATCTTCGATTCTCTTTCCCAATTCACGTCCGGAATTGATAACAATCCCGTCAAAGTGCTTGAGATTCAGGTTGTTCCATAATGTTAATTTACCAATACGGCCTATACCGTTTATCCCCAGCATTCTCTTGTTTTGCAAATTCATGTCCATTTCCATATTTCTCCTTTTTCACCACATCATTTCTATTATCTTTTTTTATTCGTAAAATATTTCATAACTACCTTCATACACATTGCCCAAGGTTCCATCTATAGATATTTTATCTCCCGATTTAAAAACATGACCATTGATTGTGCATACTTTTTCTGACTCATTAACAATAAGCCCCTTGCATTTTACGATACAAACCTTACCCAAACTTGCGGCAGTAACTGCAGCATGAGATGTTACCCCACCTTTTCCTGTAATCAATCCGTCACAGATAAATATCAACGGGATATCATCAGGAACTGTATCCGGTCTCACCAATATAATTTTTGCATCCGGATCCTTCTTCTGAAATTGTTTCATATCATCCATATCGAAAGCCAATAAGCCGGATAAAGCACCGCTGCTGACGCCGATCCCATGACCTACAAGCTTCATTTCATAAGGTGATGAAATGAAACGAGAAGACGATTTCTGTCTTTTCAGGTTTTGATTTCGAATCTGTAAAATATATAAATCTTCGGGTCGATCCGATTCGAATGTAAATTCGATTTCTTGGTGAACAAAACCGTAATATTCAATGAGCCGTTCTGCATATCGGTTAAGTTCAGCATAAATATAAGGGAAACCCGATTCAAGAGACAAGCTACAGTCACTGTAATGCTTCTTGCGTTGATTTTCAGTTATCGGTAGGGTATTGACAAGCCCTGCAACAACATCCTCACCTTGACTGCAAAGAGCAAAGTCCCCGTATAGATTGATTCCCGAATAGCCATTGAAAGGACTGTTGGTCAACACCACCCCGGTCCCGGAGCTTGTGGATAGATTACCAAGAACCATTTTTTGAACCAACACGGCAGTTCCCCATTCATCTGCAATTTGCATATGGTTTCTATATGAAACCGCACTCTCAGACGACCATGAATCCAACACGCTTCGTATGGCCTGCTTCAGTTGTTGGAAAGGATCGCTTTCGATTTGAATTCCATGATCCTCCAGTACCCTTTTATAGTAATAAGCTATTCCTTTCATTTGATCATTTGTAAATTGAATTTTTAGTTCGACTCCGCATTTTTCCTTGTGTTCAAGGATTACTTGGTCAAAAATATCCCGATCGATCCCAAAAGCCATGCCCCAGCTCTGCAGGAAACGTCTATAGCAATCCCAGGCAGTCCATCCAAAACCTTTTTTACTGCTGAAAGATTCAGCGATTTCATCATTCATGCCCACGTTTAAAAAAGTCTTCATTGCACCTGGCAAGGAAATGGAGGAACCGGAACGGACAGAAAAGAAAAGAGGATTGTCGGGATTCCCGTACTTCTGACCTGTGGCCTGTTCAATGGATGCAATATTATTTAGGATGAGTTGATCTAATTCCTGTTTCATATAAGGATGGGCTTTTACCGTCTCCTTATGTCTAAATACTTCTGTGGTAAGAACAAATCCGGGAGGAACCGGAAACTTATAGGCAATCAGCTTTTTTAAGAAAAATGCCTTGGCCCCGAGAAATACAGGATTATCCATTTCGACCGTGTTTTGATAAAGAAGGCTGAAAGTCAGATCCGGATCGTAGGTCATTATATTTTCAATAAAGTCATCAGAATAATTGTCAATCATATTCCTTAATGTACCTATAATGTCAGTTATAAAGTTGTCAAGATCCTGTACTAAAAAAGCCGAAGCCAAATTATCACGTAAAAATTTCTCTGATTCGATATGATAGAATTGCCTGCTTCCTCCCTGAGATTGTGATATCTGAGCAGAAAAGACCTGAGGTATTATTATTTTTAAAGGCCTTTCATAAACATCAAAGAAATACTCACTGATGATTTTCTTAATATCCTGGGCCATAAATTGAAATATATTGATGTACTGGTCCAGTGAAAAGCTTGGTGATGCAAGACTATATTTAAACATATCCAGGTGAGAGTTAAAGCCCTGGTTATAGATGCCATCCAACTCCATACCTTCCTTGAAAAGAACCAAAACATCATAGATATGTCGGAAGGTCTTGGCTGTAATATACTCGGAATTTACCGACTGCAACAACTGTACCATCAATTTGGATGCGGTTTTTTCCAATCTGTACATCAGACCCAAAGCTTCAAATTTGGGCTCGATATATTGTCCGTACATAGATGGAATTCCAACAGCAATATGACGTTTATAATAGATGTTTTCCAAAGCCTCACTTTCTTTCGGGTCTAAAATGATCGCCTTCAGATGGTTCATTAAACGGAAAATTTGCTTCAATGCTTCCTTCATTCGGTTGTTTTCCAGGTCTTCCTTAAGAATTGCCAGATCCTCTTTATTGAAAAAGCTGTAACTATCCAACATGGATAGAATATCCTCCGATTCTAAGGAATATTTTTCAAGTAATAGGAAATAGGCCTGTAAAAGATAAGATACCCTCTTTTTATCCCGATTATTTCCTACAGATACTGTATCCAATGGCTCATCCAGATCCTCCATATCCATTTGCAGAAATTG
>JAQUJQ010000168.1 GCA_028680875.1 Eubacteriales bacterium | reverse complement strand
AAGGTGTAATTCATCCCGATGTTATCTATTTTGAAGTGCAGAAAAAAGATATGGTAGCAGAAATCGCCATGCAATATACAGATCGGTATAATGAGTTAATTTTATCTTATGCCAATAATATTAACACGACAGAGGGCGGTACCCATATGATCGGCTTGAGGTCCGCTCTTACCAGAGTTTTTAATGATTATGCCAGAAGGAATAAATTTATTAAGGAAAATGAAGATAATCTTTCCGGTGAAGATGTTCGGGAAGGTTTGACAGCTATTGTTTCTGTCAAATTAACTCAACCCCAATTTGAAGGTCAGACCAAATCAAAATTAGGTAACAGTGAGGTAAGAGGATTTGTAGAAACTACAACAAACGAAAATTTGATGGCATTTCTTGAAGAAAATCCTCAGCAGGCAAGGGCTATCCTAGATAAATGCCTTCGTGCTGCCAGAGCCAGAGAGGCAGCCAGGAAAGCCAGGGAGTTAACCAGACGAAAAGGTGTTTTGGATAGTATCGCTTTGCCCGGAAAACTATCGGACTGTTCGGAAAAAGACCCGACTTTATCAGAAATATTCCTGGTAGAAGGAGATTCTGCCGGAGGTTCTGCAAAATTGGGCCGAGATAGAAATAGACAAGCTATTTTACCCCTTAGGGGAAAAATCCTTAACGTAGAAAAGGCCAGGCTGGATAAAATTTTAAATTCAGAAGAAATCAAGAACATGATCACTGCCTTTGGTTGTAATATCGGGGAGGATTTTAACGAGGAGAAACTCCGTTATCATAAGATAATTATAATGACTGACGCAGACGTGGATGGAGCCCATATACGGACACTTCTTTTAACCTTTTTCTATCGCTATATGAAACCGCTGATTGAAGGAGGCTATGTATTTATTGCCCAACCTCCTCTTTATCGGACAGTTAAAGGAAAGGAAGTTTACTATACGTATTCAGAACGGGAGCAGGAAAAACTCCTGAACAAAATCGGCCGTCAAGGAATAAAGTCTCCCCAGCGTTATAAGGGCCTGGGTGAAATGGACGCAGAACAGCTTTGGGATACCACGATGGATTATGAAAAAAGATCATTGATTCAGGTAACAGTAGACGATATGGCTGCTGCTGACGATATTTTTACTATCTTGATGGGAGACAAGGTGCCGCCCAGAAGGAAATTCATTGAAGACAATGCAAAATATGTTAAGAACCTGGATATTTAAAAGCAGAAGGAACGGAAAGGATAACAATGAGTTTTTTGGAAGATAATAAACTGATACAAACAGAAATTCATGATGAGATGAAAAAATCCTATATCGATTATGCGATGAGCGTAATCGTCGGAAGGGCTCTTCCCGATGTTCGGGATGGCTTGAAGCCGGTTCACAGGAGAATCCTTTACGGTATGTCGGGGCTTGGCCTGACACCGGATAAACCGCATAAAAAGTCTGCCCGTATTGTGGGTGAAGTTTTAGGTAAATATCATCCCCACGGAGATAGTTCCGTGTATGATGCCATGGTACGAATGGCACAGGATTTTTCAATTCGTTATATGCTTGTGGATGGTCACGGAAACTTCGGATCTGTAGATGGAGACGGAGCAGCAGCAATGCGTTATACAGAAGCCAGAATGACTCCTTTCGCAATGGAAATGCTGCGGGATATTGATAAAGAAACTGTAAATTTCACCGCAAATTTTGATGGTGAAGAAAAAGAACCTGAGGTCCTGCCCTCTCGCTTCCCGAATTTGCTGGTCAATGGAAGCAACGGCATTGCAGTGGGGATGGCTACATCAATACCTCCTCACAATTTGAATGAAATAATTGATGCGGCTGTTTTGATGATCGATAAAGAAGATACTGATATAAACGACATTCTAAAAATCGTAAAAGGTCCGGATTTTCCTACCGGGGCCATAATCATGGGCAAAAGCAGTGCCAAACAGGCCTACCGGACAGGACAGGGCCGGGTGATTGTCCGATCAAAGACTGAAATAGAAGAGTCCAACAAAGGGAAACAGCAAATTATTGTTACGGAAATCCCTTATCAGGTGAATAAGGCCAGAGTCATTGAAAAAATGGCGGAATTGGTTAAAGAAAAGAAGCTGGACGGAATTTCAGACATACGGGACGAATCCAATCGGAACGGAATGCGTATCGTCATTGAGCTAAAACGTGATGCAAATCCTCAGATTACCTTAAACCGATTATTTAAGCACACTCAGCTTCAGGAAACCTTCAGCATGATCATGATTGCTTTGGTTAATGGACAACCCAGGCTGCTTAATCTTCAACAAATGCTGGAATATTACCTGCTTCATCAAAAGGAGGTAGTTACAAGAAGGACTCAATTCGATTTGCGTAAGGCAGAAGCCAGGGCTCATATACTGGAGGGTTTACGGATTGCTTTAGACAATATCGATGCCATTATAAAAATAATTCGAGAAAGCTACAACGATGCCAAGGCCAGATTGATGGAAGCCTTCGGCTTATCAGACCTTCAGGTGCAAGCCATTTTGGACATGCGTCTGGCCAGGTTACAGGGGCTGGAAAGGGAAAAGATTGAAACCGAATATGATCAGTTAATTAAAATGATTGCCTGGTATAAGGAAATATTGACCAATGAAAAAGTGTTAATGAATATCATTAAAGAAGAACTTCTCGAAATCAAATCCAAATACGGGGATAAAAGGCGAACCAAGATCATGCCCGACGCAGAGGAAATTGAGGAGGAAGATCTGATTCAAGAAGAGACGGTAGCTGTTACGTTAACCCATCTGGGTTATCTTAAACGGGTATCCGCTGATACGTATAAAACGCAGAGGCGGGGCGGCAGGGGAATTACCGGGCTAACTACCAGAGATAATGATTTTGTTAAAAATTTATATATTACATCAACACATGATTATTTATTATTCTTTACAAATACGGGGAAGGTTCATCGAATAAAAGCCTATGAAATTCCGGAAGCCCAAAGAACCGCAAAGGGAACCCCCGGTATTAACCTCCTGCAATTGATGCAGCGGGAACGGATTACCGCAGTTATTCCTATTGAGGATTTTGATGAAGAAAAGTTCCTTATTGCGGTGACTAAAAAAGGCATTATTAAAAAAACAGCACTGTCCCATTTTGATACAAATCGAAAAACCGGTCTTATTGCGATTAATTTAAAAGACGGCGACGAATTGATCGGCATCCAGGAAACCACAGGGAACAGCAATATCATCATAGTTACAAAGCGAGGGAAGTGTATTAGGTTCAGCGAAAAAGACGTAAGGCCGATGGGTCGACTGGCCGGAGGAGTCCGGGCCATTACGTTAGAAAAGAAAGATGAAGTAGTTGCTATGGAGTTGGCACAAAAAGAAGGGGAACTGCTGGTGGTTACCCAGGGCGGATACGGCAAACGTACTGCCACAAAGGAATATAAAATACAGGCTCGCGGAGGCAAAGGTCTTTTAACGTATGACAAGAGTAAATTCAAAAAGACAGGGGACCTTATCGGCGCCATGGTTGTGAATGAGGAAGATGAAATCCTGCTGATTAATTCCGACGGTATCATCATTCGTATACGGGCAGATGAGGTATCCAAGCTGAAAAGAACAACCCAAGGAGTAAAGATTATGCGAGTTGCCGACGATGCAAACCTGATTGCTATGGCAAAGGTAATCCCGGAGATTGAGGACGATGAGATGGATTTGTCAGAGCAAGGTCCTGCCTCGCAAAATGACGAAAATCAAATGAAATTACCGTTATAATTTTCAGGAGGTTATTGGCATGACACTAAAAATACAAAAAAGCTTTGATCAGCAAGAAAAGCAATGGGATATTTTCCCCAAAGGGGAAGTGGACATTGCCACCGCTCCCATTCTTCGTTCGGTTCTGAATGAAGCATACAAAGAAGAACCGGGCGACATCACACTCCATTTCGATCAACTCCGTTATATGGATAGCACCGGACTTGGAGTTATCATTGGCGCTTATGATAAAATGAAGGAGAGTGGGTATCGGATCGTTCTACGCAATCCACAAGAGAATATCCAAAAATTGCTTCATATCACCAATCTCGATAAGATACTTTGTCCCGAAATCTGTGATTAAAAAAAGGAGAAAACCATGACTGATATTTTAAAAT
>JAQUJQ010000167.1 GCA_028680875.1 Eubacteriales bacterium | reverse complement strand
GCCATTATTAGTAGTCTGATTCCTGTTTTTATTATTTTGATGCTTATCATCATTAATCCCGGATACTTTACTCGTTTTTTTAAAAGCACCAACGTTAAAATTATGATTGGGCTTTCCATCCTTCTTGAAATTATCGGCTTTTCAATTATTCGAAGAATTGCAGATATTAAGTATTGAGGTAACATTATGACTGAATTGATATCATTGGCCTTTGGATTGTTGGTATTTAGTGGCGTTTACATCATTCTTTATCGAATGGGTGTGGAAAAGGATGAGATCGCAAAGCGTATTAAAGGCATCTCAAGGATTGAAAACCAGGATTTTGTTCCTGATGAGGAGATGAGTAAACCCCTTTCACAACGGTTGATCAAGCCATTATTAGTTAATATGGGGGAAGGAATTCGGAAACGCCTTCCACAAGGGGAGGGAACCATAGGAGAGTCGGAGAAATCGGAAAAGCTTAAGAAAAGACTTCGACAGGCTGGTATCAGGATGAGGGTAAGCGAGTATAAAGCTGTGCGGCTTTTCGCAATCTTGGGGGGTGCCTTGCTGTTGGCGCTTCTGGCTTTTATTTTTACCTTTCAACTGAAAGGCGTTCCCTTGGCCGCATTGATCGGCGCGTATGGAGTTTATGTTGTGATGCGCTTTGATTTGGCCAGAAAGATCGCAAAAAGAAGCGAATCCATGCAGATTCAACTTCCTGAGGTTTTGGATATGCTCAGTGTCAGTGTGGAGGCAGGCTTAGGCTTGGAACAGGCCATTCTTCATGTCAACAATCATTTTAACGGCCCGCTTATTGATGAATTATCCGTTACCTACAGGGAAATGACAATGGGAAGAAGCAGGCGGGATGCCTTGCTCAGTCTGGGTGAACGTTGCCAAATAGAGGATGTGAACTCATTTGTACGGGCTATAGTCCAGGCGGGAGAATTGGGGATTTCCATTAAAAATGTGCTTCGGTCTCAATCCGCATTTATAAGGCAGAGCCGCCGTAATAAGGTAGAAGAAAAAGCTATGCAGGTGTCTGTCAAGATACTGCTTCCTATGGCGTTTTTTATCTTTCCTGTCATTTTCATAGTTCTTATGGGACCGGCAGCCGTTACAATCTATACGCAGTTTATAAAATAATGGGAGTAGAAATGATAATTTCATGCAAAGATCAAATTGTGGCAGATCGGGTAGGTTGGGCGGATACCTTTTGGAAACGGTTTATCGGCTTAATGGGAAAAAAGGCAATGGAAAAAGGAGAGGGCCTTCTCTTAAAAAATTGCAGCTCCATCCATTGTTTCTTTATGAGGTTTCCCATTGATGCAGTATATTTATCCGAGGATTGGACTGTATTGGGAATGGAAACCTTAAAACCTTGGTCTTTGGGAAGCCGGGTGAAGAAAACCAGACATACTTTAGAGCTGGCTTACGGATCTGTCGATACCAATATAATCGGAGAAAAACTTGAAATGATCGAAGATATTTAAGTAAAGTGGAAGGAGAATAGCAATATGTCTCAAACAGGGAGTGCAAGTATGGATATG
The DNA here is from genome assembly GCA_028680875.1 of Eubacteriales bacterium. GTDB lineage: Bacteria > Bacillota > Clostridia > Peptostreptococcales > Anaerovoracaceae > JAQUJQ01. The sequence goes on along the minus strand of JAQUJQ010000167.1, from coordinate 2,589 downwards.
ATTGTACAGCTCCGGGACAAGGCGGAGGAAACTGATATCAATCAATTCCTAAAGATAACTTTTGGAGGATACACAAAGAAATCTGTTTTACAGTATCTTACCCATCTCCGAAAGCAGCAACAGGCCACGGCAGATACTTTTGAACGAAATCTTCAGCTTCTTTTTGAAGAAAAAGAAAACTTGATCAAATCCAAGGAAATGTTACAGGCAAGGCTTTTAAAGACAGATGCAGAATATCAAAATTTAAAGGAAGCTCTTCAGGCCAACCAGATGCAGGGAAAGGATTATAAACTTTCGGACATATTATCGTTAAAGGATAGAATTTCCGCTTTGGAGGAAGAGGGAAAGCAGCATCTAAATGAGAAAAAGAGCCTGATGAGAAAACTTGATCATTTGAACAATACCAATGAAGAACTTCAGATAAAATTGGAGCAGATCGAGGTGGAAAAGACAGCACAGATGGAGCTTTTCAATGCACAAAAGCTTGAAACCGGCAAACAACGGGATCTGGTTTATGAGCTTACATCTCAGCTGGAGACGGAAAAAGATGAAATTAATTACCTGACACAGATTCTTTCTGAAAGAGAATATAATCAATCTGCGGAAAAAGTAAAGGAATTGACGAACCAACTGGCTATACAGAGCGAGATTATAGCAAAACAAAGTGAAGAATTAAGCAGTAAGGAAGAGATTATTGCAAGATTTAATGATGAAATGGAGGTTTTGAACAAAAGGGTTTATACATTGACACGGGCTGTAGAATATTGCAATCAGCAGAATGATAAGCTGTCCCAGACAAACCGGGTATTTATGGCTCGCTTAGAAGAAGAGTATAAAAAACAAATAGAACTTATCCGGGAGAAAGCCGAGCATAACCTGGAACGGATAGTGGCATTGAAAAAATTGAATGAGGCTGATTCTAAAATTTCATTGTTAGAACTTCAGTTGGAGAAAACCAATAAATTCAACGCCCTAGAAGATGTAAATGATAAAGTGTCAAACCTGGAGACTTTACAGGAATGATTTTTTGTACTATACTATTTTCGTGCGCATAAATAATTTTAGCAGAAAATGGAACAAAAGACATGGCAATTGAAAAAGTAAGAGAATATTTTAAGCAGTGGGACAGAGAAAAAGATGTTTTGGAGTTCCCCGTATCCAGTGCAACTGTAGAGCTGGCGGCAAAGGCGGTAGGTGTGATTCCGGCAAGGATCGCAAAGACCTTATCCTTTCAAAATGAGGAAGGATGCATACTGATTGTAACAGCAGGGGATGCCAGAATTGATAACCGTAAATTTAAAGATACCTTTCATATGAAAGCCCGGATGCTTTCTCCGGAGGATGTGCTTACCTATACCGGCCATGAGATTGGTGGGGTTTGCCCTTTCGCTATTGAAAATCCTAATGTTACCGTATATTGTGACATTTCAATGAAGCGGTTCGAATCCATATTTCCGGCCTGCGGCAGCGATAATTCGGCCATTAAACTGACCTGTGATGAATTATACGATTATGGTAAAGCCGTTGGGTGGATTGACGTTTGTAAAAATTGGGAATAATAGCCTTATTTTATTTCTATTCCTCTTAAGAATGATTGTTAGTCATACTATAATCTCTCTTTTCATATCGTATTAATGAGCCTAAATCGCTTAGAAATCCAATAAAATCACTTTCCAAACATAGGAGAGTAATGTATAATATAGTTTAAAGATATTGTATAAAACCTTGTTTGTTAAGGAATATTGGTGTATGACGAAGGAGGTTATGTCGTGAGGACGGTTAAGGAAAAGATAGCGACTAAGGGTCTTGATATTGCCTTAAACTATTTGGATCAGGACATTGAGAAAAACCTGCCTAAGCTTATGGACTGGTTCGATAAATTTGACGTACATAATAGTATCAAGCCTGAACGGGATGCAGTACGTAAGGTGGCCTTGAATCCTGAAAGCAATTGGTACCGCTATATACTTAATATATGGAATGAAATTGACCGAGACGTGGTAAAAAATTTTTTTACCAACTTCCTTATCTATAGTAATGTTATCGGAAATCAGAAACGAAAGGAATTGTCAAAGAAATATGATTGCAATATTCCCTGGGCAATTTTACTTGATCCCACTTCCGCCTGCAATCTAAACTGTATTGGATGTTGGGCTTCGGAATATGGGGATAAGTTAAGTTTGGACTACGATACTTTAAATCGAATTATTCTGCAAGGAAAAGAATTAGGCACCTACATGTATATCTTCACGGGTGGAGAACCATTAGTCCGAAAAAACGATGTTATTAAGCTTTGTGAGGAACATAATGATTGTCAATTCCTGGCCTTTACCAATGGAACTTTGATCGATGAGGCCTTTGCCGATGAAATGCTTAGAGTAAAGAATTTTATTCCGGCCATCAGTATTGAAGGTTTTGAAGAAGAAACCGATGCACGCCGAGGAGAGGGAACCTTTCAAGCCATCAGTAGTGCTATGGAAATTTTAAGGGAGAGACATCTGCCATTTGGTGCTTCTTGTTGTTATACCAGTAAAAATACTGAGATCATAAGCAGTGAAGCCTTTTTTGATTGGATGGTAGAAAAGGGCT
>JAQUJQ010000166.1 GCA_028680875.1 Eubacteriales bacterium | reverse complement strand
TCAATTCTTTATCCAGTGAAAGCCAACTTCGACAGGAGAAACTATCCAATATAGTCAAGGACAAAGAACGTTTGACCTTTGAATTAAAAACATTAATTGATAAACGTGAAAAAGAAGAAAAAAATGCAGAAGAACTTAAGAAAACAAAGGTAAGAATCCTAGAAAAATTGGAAGTCGCTCAAGCAGACTTAGAGGAAAAAAATAGAAAGCTAACCGTCCTGGCTGCTGAAACGGAGGAGGCTTCTCGAACAATCGAAACCAATAAGGACATAATCTATCGATTACATAGTTTTATTGCAGGTAAAGACAGTGAAATTAAAAGTTTAAAAAGCTTAGGTGAGACTCTCCAAAAACGGAAGGAACAAGTTCGTTCTGAGAAGGAGTTGTCCGATTCAACCGATAGTGATTTGAAACGGGAACAAGAAAAAGTCTTAAAAGAACGGGAAGAGATTCAGGTTGTACTGAAACAGATAGAGAAAGAGAGCCTGCAAGCCAAAGAAGATTATAGCCGGGATTTGGATCGACAAAAGGCATTTCAACAGCAGCTGGAAGAATTAAATATAAATCTTGGTCAAATTTCAGCAAGACGAAAAATGATTGACGAAATGGAGAATGCCTATGAGGGCTATAATCATGGTGTCAAATTTGTTATGAAATCCAATCTAAATGGAATTCATGGAGTTGTAGCTGATTTGATAAAGGTTCCGAGTGGCTATGAAACAGCCATCGAGACTGCATTGGGCGGAGCTGTTCAGAATATCATATGCCAGGATGATGGAGATGCCCAAAGAGCTATCGCTTTATTAAAAGAAAACAAGGCAGGCCGTTTGACATTTCTTCCTCTTTCCTCAATAAAATCTACTCATTTTAATTTAGACGAAGGACTCATAAAGTCAGAAGGATTCCAAGGCTTTGCTGTGGATTGTATTACATTTGAAGGTAAATACCAAAAAGTCATGGATTATTTGTTAGGGCGTGTGGTCATCGTGGACAGGCTAAAGAATGCGGTAAAGCTTTCTAAACTTGGCCGAGGAGGCCTCCGATTTGTTACTTTGGATGGGGAAATTATCAATGCAGGAGGAGCTATTACCGGCGGTTCTTACCGAAGTAATACCATCGGCCTATTGGAGCGGAAGGCCGAGGCACAGAAATTAGCAGAAAGCCATAAGGGCCTTTTGAAGAAGTATCAAACAATTGTTCAGACTTTGGAAGAATTAAATCAAACTTTAGCAGCTCATAAAAAAACTATTGAGGCTTTGGATCAGAAATATAGGAATATAGAAATGGATCTTCATACAAAGGAGGGACGCCTCGATAATCTTGCTCTACGCCTGGCGGATACAGAAAACGTAAAAGTCAAGTGGGAACGGGAGTTGAAAAACATTGATCAGGAGGAAAACTCTGCCGCTATCATGATTGGTAAACTGGAGGATTCCGTTAACCAGGCAAAATCACAGATTATGGAAGCTGAAATATTGGTGGAAAAGGCCATGGAAAATTACGAGGTTGCAAAGGGAAGGATGGTATCTGAGAGTGAAGGAATCACCCAGGCCCGACTCTTGGCCGGAGCCGCCGTTGGTGAAAAAAACAACGCAGACCAACTTCTTAGTCGAATTGAGAATTCAATTCGGGACTATCAGGAGGAAGAAAAAAACAAAAATCAAGCCTTGGATACTCTTGAAAAAGAAAACCACTCTCTTATCATCGGTGGTGAGGGTTTGCTTGATCAATTAACATATAAAGAAAAAGAAAAGGAAGAAACAGAAAGTCTTCTGGAACAAATTCGAGAGGAAAAAATCCTTATAACCAATTATATTAATGAAATCCAGCAAAAGAAGGATACCTTGGAAGGGGTTCTTACAGGGTATCAAACAGACAAGCATGAACTATCATTAAAGTTAATGAAAAATGAAACCCAGGTTGAATCCTATAAGGAAAAATTATGGGATGATTTTGAAATATCCTATTTACAAGCTATAGATTTTAGAAAAAAGGAATTTATTATGTCTGCTTTCATGAAAGAGAGCCGCGAAATCAAGAATCGAATTAAGGAAATGGGTGACATTAATGTAGGTTCCATAAAAGAATATGAAAAGGTCATGGAGCGATATGAATTTCTTACAGCCCAACGGGAAGATCTGCTTTCTGCTATGGACGCTCTGGTGCAAATCATAGAAGATATGGATCGGACTATCCGAAAAAGCTTTAGAGAAAGTCTCGATCAAATTGCTGTTTGTTTTGGACAGGCCTTTCAGGTGCTTTTCGGAGGCGGATCGGCAGAGCTTCGTCTGGAAGATGAATCCAGGCCTTTGGAAACAGGGATTGAAATCGTAGCCCAACCTCCGGGAAAGAAGCTGCAGAATATCAACCTCATGTCAGGTGGCGAAAAGACGTTGACCGCCATTGCTTTGATGTTTGCAATCCTGCGAACCAAGCCCACTCCATTTTGTATCTTAGATGAGGTGGAAGCCGCTTTAGATGATGTGAATATTGAACGATTTGCCCGCTATCTTAGGGATTTCCGTGAAATTCAGTTTGCCTTAGTAACACACCAGAAGGCTACTATGGAATATGCAGATGTACTCTATGGAGTTACGATGCCGGAGCATGGAATTTCTAAAGTTATATCTCTTAAACTGGGTGATAAATTTGAACTATAGATAAATTTTAAGAAAGTGGAGGAGAGTCATGTTTGGACAGAAGAAAAAATCCTTTTTTGGGAGACTCCAGGAAAAAATTGAAGATGTGATTCGTATGCGTCCTGAAATCGATGAAGAAATGATGGAGGAACTGGAGGAGGTATTGATTTCCTCTGATGTTGGCATGGATACTACATTTAAAATTATTGGGCAACTAAGAGAGGATATCAAAAAACAAAATATCCGGGATTCGGAGGATGTAAAAGCCTGTATTAAGAAGATTATAAAGAATTTGATAGACAAAGGCCAAGCTCACCAGCTTTCTGAGAATATACCATTAATTATTTTAATGGTTGGTGTCAACGGCTCAGGGAAGACAACATCCATAGGGAAACTTGGTTATCATTTAAAGCAAGAAGGAAAATCTGTTCTGTTGGCTGCAGCGGATACTTTTCGTGCAGCAGCAAGTGAGCAATTGGAGATATGGGGGGACCGGATTGGGGTCAATGTTATAAAGCATAAAGAGGGAGCGGATCCTTCCGCAGTAATTTTTGATGCAATTCAGGCAGCTAAGGCAAGGAACATCGATATACTGATCTGCGATACGGCCGGTCGGCTCCAAACCAAGAAAAATCTTATGACAGAGTTGGAAAAAATGTATAAGGTAATAAACAGAGAATACCCGGAAGCGGAAAAAGAGACTCTTCTGGTTCTTGATGCCGCAACAGGCAAGAACGCTGTTTCCCAGGCAAAGGAGTTTGATGAGGTATCACAGATTACAGGAATTGTACTGACAAAATTGGATGGGACAGCCAAGGGCGGTATAGTCATTACGATTGGTGACATGTTCGAAATACCTGTCAAATTTATCGGTGTAGGAGAAGGGATAGAGGACTTGGAACCCTTTGATGCAGAACAGTTTACTGAAGATTTATTTTAACTTAGATAAAAAGGAGGACGATGGTAAGGAGCATCTCTTAGCATCGTTTTTTTTAATTATAAATGTAAATAATTGATATTTATGTTGAAATAAGGAATAATCGTGGTATGATATATTACTAGAAATGTATATAAGAAAGGGTGAAAAAATTGAAACTGGGAACATGGGGAGAGCAAGTAGCGGCAAGATACTTAAAGGCTCATGGATATTCAATTTTAGAACAGAATTTTAGTTGCCGGCAAGGTGAATTGGATTTAATAGCTTATGACGGAGAAACCATCGTTTTTGTAGAAGTAAAGACCAGGCGAAGTCTGATTTATGGGCTGCCTTGTCAATCAATTACTGAACAAAAAAAACAACATATACTACAAACTATCAAATATTATGTGATGGTTCGAAGATTGGAAGACAGGGAACTACGTATTGATGTTATTGAAGTATTGGTAAAAGATGGGTCAGCTTATGTCCATCATATTAAAAATGCTTTTTAAGGAGGTAGGATAATGTATGCACAAACCTTTACCGGTTCTTTACAAGGATTACAGGCTGAATTGGTTAC
>JAQUJQ010000011.1 GCA_028680875.1 Eubacteriales bacterium | reverse complement strand
ACAGAGGCTTTAATACAGAAGTTGCTCCTGCATTTGATTACAGTATGAAGGATGTAAACTGTGTATTTTGTGGCCAATGTATTGTGGCATGCCCTGTTGCAGCACTAAAAGAAAAACCTTATATTGACCAGGTTTGGGACGCCATTGATGATCCGGATAAATTCGTAGTTGTGCAAACCGCTCCCGCTGTCAGAGCTTCTTTAGGTGAAGAATTTGGTCTTCCTGTCGGTACTCCCGTTACAGGCAAGATGGTTGCTGCACTTAAGAGAATCGGTTTTGACCGGGTCTTTGACACCAACTTCTCGGCCGATCTGACCATTTTGGAAGAAGGAACCGAACTTCTGAGCCGAGTAAAGAACGGCGGGACACTGCCAATGATTACATCTTGTTCGCCCGGTTGGATCAGATACTGTGAAATCAACTATCCGGATTTCCTGGATAATCTATCCACATGCAAATCACCGCAACAGATGTTTGGCGCAGTAGTTAAATCTTATTATGCAGAAAAATTTAACATTGACCCCAAGAAAATTGTCTGTGTATCTATTATGCCTTGTACTTCAAAGAAGACAGAAGCAAATCGACCGGAAATGCAAGTAGATGGTATCAGGGACGTCGACTTTTCCTTGACAACCCGAGAGCTGGGAGACATGATCAAGCAAGCCAGGATCAACTTTAATGCTCTGCCTGATGAAGAGCCGGACAGCATCCTGGGTGATTACACCGGTGCAGCCGTCATTTTCGGAGCCACCGGAGGTGTCATGGAAGCCGCTCTTAGAACAGTAGCAGACATTCTTACCGGTGAAGATCTAAAAGACATTGAATATAAAGTATGCAGAGGTCTGGAAGGTGTTAAGGAAGCTACAGTAACCCTGCCCATTGATGGTACACCGACAGACATAAAAATTGCGATTGCACATGGAACAGCCAATGCCGCTAAGGTTTTAGATGCAGTAAGGGCCGGTGAAAAGGATTATCATTTTATCGAAGTCATGGCTTGTCCGGGTGGATGTGTCCACGGCGGAGGACAGTCTCATGTATCGGCGAAAGCCAGATTGGATGTAAATCCGAAAACCAACAGAGCCAATGCTCTTTATTCTGAAGATGAAAGACAAGTACTTCGAAAGTCACATCACAATCCGGAAGTACAGAAGCTTTATGAAGAATATCTAAAAGAACCCAATGGGGAATTATCTCATAAGCTGTTGCATACTCACTATCACAAAAGAGACGTTTACTGCCAAGAATAAAAATTGAATAAATGTAACTAAAAGAAAAGGACGGTCCGTGCTTTACTGAAAGCGTTCAAGGACCGTCCTATTTTTTTATTATATTAACACCATTCCTTCTCTTCTATACTAATATACTGCCGCCGATGAACTCCCGGATAATTGAGTTGTTTGGGATGGCTGATTCGTCCTCGATTGTCTTAAAAAATCTTAGAAACTTGAGTAATCGCACAGCTTCACTATATGCTTTCTCATCAGAAGAGATGGCCTCAAGTAAAGGTTGAGCATATTTTTTCAGGACCGATAGTTCATATGTGAGTGCCGAGTTGAAAAAAACATCCGCTTCACTGTTGTAGGGAAAGATGTTCTTATCTTCACCTGCCCGGACTTTTGGCCATTGTTCTATTGTATATTGGGCAGAGTAGTGTCTGAACTCATGATCTCTGACCAGCCGCCGCAATAACCGGGCATCCGTTGTAGGGATGCGGTTATGATTATCCACATTCAGTTGGGTAAGTGGGCTAATATAAATCTTAAACTTTTCCTCTTCGGGAATTCGTGGTGTAAGGGCTTGATTGAGACCATGAATACCTTCAATAATAATTGGTTGCCTCTTTTTAGCCCTGGTAATTCTTTCACCAAAATATTTTTTTCCTTCTTTGAAATTGAAGGTTGGTAAATCCACATATTTCCCTGCTAAAAGATCATTCATATTATCATTGAACAGTTCAATATCAATAGCATCTATGTCTTCAAAATTATACTCTCCGTTTGGCAGTACAGGGGTTTGATGCCTTTCAACAAAGTAATCATCCGTTCCCAGGTAAAGGGGTTTTTGTCCCAGAACCATCAATTGGATAGAAAGCCGTTTGGCAAAAGATGTTTTTCCGGATGATGAAGGTCCTGTGATAAGAATTATCCTCTTTCCGTTCTTCATGATTTGATCTGCAATCCCTGCGATTTTCTTCTCATGAAGTGCTTCGGATACTTGGATGATTTCTTTATATTCTTCCTTTTCGATTTTTTGGTTCATATCCCCCACATAGGATATTCCCATCAGGTTTCCCCATTTTTTCGCCTCTCCAAAAGCCTGATACAGTTTCCTTTCATCCTTAAATTCGGGGACTCGATCCGGCTCAGTACAGGATGGAAAACGTAGTAGAATTCCATTTCGGTATTTTCTCAGCTCAAAATGTTTAATATAACCGGACGATGGTACCATTTGTCCATAAAAAAAATTCATAAAGCCATCACAGGAGTAAATGGGCACCGTTTCAAATTGAGAAGCCCGAGCCAACATTCTCCGTTTTTCTGCATGATCTCCTTCAGACAAGATCTGCATAGCTTCTTCTTTCCCTAATACTTTTCGGGTAAAAGGAATATCTGCCTGAACCACTTGGTACATACGCTCCTCTATTTGTGAAAGAGTATCATCTGATATATGATCCCTCAACTTAATTTCTGTATATAGGCCTTTGTTTAAAGAGTTTTCAATTAGAACCTTGACTTTACCTAGGACATCATAAACTGCTTTAAGATAAATAAAGGATACGCTTCTCTGATAGATAAGACTTGCTGAAGGATTCCGTATATCCAGAAATGTTAAGTTGCAAGGCTCCGTAACAAGCTTGTTCAATTCTACAACCTTATTATTCAATTTAGCCGCAAGAATCCGATAGGGTAATTTACTTTGATATTCCTTAACTAAATCCTCTATCATCATTCCTTGTGTAACCATGATATCTTCCGGTTCACTATTTTGTGCTGTTTTTAGTTGAACGGCAATCATCATTTACGTCTCCCACCTTCTCGTTTTTCTATATTCTATCATATTTTTTTAATAATTGGAGAAAATCCTATATGAAAGGAGTGATGTCTATGAGAAATTTGGTACTTGTCCTTGTCATTATCGGTGCAATCAACTGGGGACTAATTGGTTTCTTTCAATATGATCTGATTGCAGCCATCTTTGGCGGACAATATGCAACCATTAGCAGAATCCTCTACGCATTGGTCGGACTAGCCGGACTTTATGCAATTTCTTTCTTCTTTAAAAGGAGCAGACAAAAAGTAGCGACCGAAGTTTAATCGGTATGCTTATCTTTTAGGATTTCCCTTGACAATATACAAAGATATAGTTAAAATGCTTTTATATTGTATATTTGAGTCAAGGATGGTGCGTCCTGAAAGAGTTTTTACGGGTCTTCCCGTCTCTTACGAGACGGAAAGACCTTTTGTTTTGAGACACTAACAGCATTTCCCCGTGTCACACCCGAAGATTCCCCCTTGACAGAAAATCAAAACGAGCAACAGGAAAAAGAAAAGAAGGCTGTCATCGATGCCTCCACAATTGTTACGAATCATATGGAATACCTCCTTTAGGATTTTTGTATATAGTATGAATAGTTGAGGTAGTTGGTTACAGTAGATTTTTAAAGCAAGGAGGTTTAAAATTGATTTGGAATGAACCAAAAGAATGCATGTCAAGAGATGAAATGCATCATCTTCAGAGCGCAAGGTTTAAATCGGTAATCAACCGAGTTTATCATAATGTTCCATTTTATCGGAAAAAAATGCAACAAATAGGGATAGAACCCACCGATATTCAAACCATTGAGGACATTGTATCCCTTCCCTTTACAACAAAACAGGACTTGCGGGATAATTATCCATTTGGGTTGTTTGCATCTCCTAAAAGTGAAGTGGTTCGTTTTCATGCCTCATCAGGCACCACCGGCAAACCCACTGTAGTAGGCTACACCAGAAAGGATATAGAAATCTTTTCGGAAGTGGTAGCCCGCGCACTGGCTTGTGCAGGAGCTACAAAGGAGGATACAGTCCAAGTAGCCTTTGGTTATGGTCTGTTTACAGGCGGCTTAGGTCTTCACTATGGAGCCGAAAAATTAGGTGCGGCAGTGGTCCCTATATCCGGAGGGAATACATCAAAACAACTCCAGTTACTTCAGGATTTTGGCAGTACCGTATTAGCCAGTACCCCATCATATGCAGCCCACCTTTCTGAATCCATGACAGAAAGCGGCATCGATGCCTCTAAACTCCCTTTACGCATCGGTATCTTTGGTGCTGAACCTTGGACCCCTGCTTTACGTAAAAAAATCGAAGAAAGCTTGGAGATTACTGCCTTTGACATATATGGCCTCAGCGAAATTATCGGACCCGGCGTTGCTGTAAGCTGTAAGGCACAGGATGGTCTCCATATTGCCGAAGATCATTTCTTTCCTGAAATCGTAAGTCCGGAAACTTTACAGCCATTGGATGTGGGTAAAACCGGTGAACTCGTTTTTACCACTCTGACGAAAGAAGCTATGCCCCTTCTTCGTTACAGGACACGAGACCTATCAAGTCTGAATGATTCCCCATGTCAATGTGGCAGAAGTAATATACGTATGGCCAAGATCTACGGTCGGTCTGACGATATGCTTATCATACGAGGTGTAAACGTTTTTCCCTCTCAAGTTGAAAGTGCTCTCCTTGAGATTCCTGAAGCCAAGCCTCATTATCAATTAATTGTGGATCGACAGGGCACAATGGATACTTTAGAGGTACAAGTTGAAATTGACGATAAATGCTTCTCTGATGAACTGGTTCAACTTTCCCAGATAAACAAAAAAATTAAACACCATATTGAAAGTATCCTGGGAATCAGTGTTATACTTAAACTGGTAGAACATAAGACTATACAAAGAAGCGAAGGCAAAGCCAGGCGTGTCATCGACCGACGGGTCTGATTGGAAAAAGGAAGGTGATTAAGATGATAATTCAACAGCTTTCTGTTTTCATACAGAATGAATCGGGCAGACTAGTCAATGTTACGGAAATCCTCTATGATGCAGAAATTAATATCTCCGCCTTATCAATAGCGGAAACTGAGGAATATGGTATTCTCCGTATGATTGTCAGTGATACGGAGAAAGCTGCGGAAGCACTGCGGGCAAATAGTTATAAGGTTAGAATAACTGATGTAATCTGTATGATCACCCCTGATGTTCCGGGAGCTTTGAACAAATGCTTAAAATCCTTAGCAACCGAAGGGATAAACGTATCCTATATGTACGGGTACTCTAATGGAGGAAAAGCAAGACTGATTATGAAAACAAGTGATCCCGAAAGAGCAGCGGAAATCCTGTTCCCGCCTATTAATTAAAAAAAGGAGACGGAACCCTTCATGATGGGAATCCGTCTCCTTTTTTTATAAGTCCAATCCCTCTATCAGCTTTCTCAGATCCAATAACTCCAGTGAGGTAAGGGTGACTCCCCTCCCCATTTTTCGATGATCTTCGTCCCAATTTCGAATATCATACTTAGCCGGTCCGTTATTCCAGGCAACTCTGTTCAATTCTCTTGTCCAGCCCTTTGCATCCTTGCCGAATACACCAATATGTTCGACTATTTCAAAAGTAATCTCTCTATCTTTTTCTTCTACCGCCATTTTTTCCTCCTATCTTTTCTATATGGTATTAATTGGTAATATTACCATACTATAGTAATCGTTTAATGTCAACCATATAATTACATTAATTATATATTATGTTATATAATACTTATAATTTCTTTAAACCTTGCTTTTCAATTATTTATATATTAGAATAAATAAAACAAAGGAGGTGCCCGATATGAGAAGATCGGATCGAGAAATTACCGATATAAAAGAGATTGAAAGAATCCTTAAGGAAGCTTTTGTCTGCCACCTAGGACTAGTAGATGGCGACCGGCCTTATGTGGTTCCAATGAACTATGCTTACAGTGATGGCTGTATATATCTCCACTGTGCCTCAGCCGGACGTAAGCTGGATTTAATCAAGGTTAATAACAATGTTTGCTTTCAAATGGAAATCACCTCTTCCAAAATTGCGAAAAACACGGACCAACCCTGTAATTGGGGGACCATCTACAAGAGCGTCATTGGTACAGGCTATGCCACTCTGATTACAGAAGAAGAAGAAAAGAAAAAAGCTTTAAAGGCAATTATAGCTCCCTTCTGCAATAGGGATATAACCTTTCACGAAGGTGATTTTGCCGCTACAACTATTATTCGAATTGACATCGAAGAAATGACCGGTAAGAAAGCCAACTGTTAAAATACCTCTCCGGTTACTCCGATATCCAATGCCGGATTAAAATCAGGACCATGGAAATCCGAACCGGAAGTAATAAGCAAGCCTCTTCTTTTTGCAATCTCCACCAACTTTTCTGCTTGCTCCGGGGTGTGAGAACTATAGTAACACTCCATCCCGGATAGACCCCATTCCTGGAGACTGTCTAACAATCTCTCCAGTCGTTCATAATATCCTTCATTTTTACATTTTAAAAATGCAATTTTATAAGGATGTGCCAACACTGCCTTCCCTCCTGCCCCATTAATCAGAGAAATGGCCTCTCTCACATGGATTTTTTCCCTGTGAATCCTGCGAATTTCGGGATGACGAAGAAACTTTCCAGGTGTAAAAGCATCTTTTGGGTTGTTTATATAACCCCTCTTAGTCATTGCCAAAGCAAAGTTCGGCTTTCCTACATAATCCTGCTCAGGTCTTTGTAACAAATCTTCTTTATCCATCTGAAATCCGATCTTATTTAATGTTCGAAGGAGTTTTGTATTGCGTTCTTCTCTTTTTTTACGAATTTCTTCTACCGCTCTCTTTAAAGGTTCATTATTAATATCAATATGGTAACCTAAAATATGCATATAGATCTGCTGGTCTTCATTTCCAATACCCGTTGAAAACTCAATGCTGGGAATGACCTTTACGCCATACTTTTTACCGGCCTCCAAAGCCTCTGAAATACCGTTAACCCCATCATGATCAGTAATGGCAATGGTGGTTATACCCCGTCTTGCTGCCCGCTTTACCAAAGCCTCAGGTGATAGGGTTCCATCAGAATAATAGGTGTGTAGATGCAGATCTATCATAGGGGTTCACTCCTTTTTATTATCAATTTGCCCTAATTTCCTTGATTTATTTAGGCAAATCAACTGGGATATAGTAAAAAGGGGGATTGTAATTAAGATTGCCCGCAGGCCGAAACCTACGGAAATAGAACTACCGATCATAGGAGCCACCATGGCACCCAAACTACTGACGGTACATAACAATCCGAACAAAACCCCACGCATAGCCGGTGGTGTACGTTCAGAAGCAGCAGACGTTAAAATTGGCTCCGTCCCCCCGGCAAGGAAAAAGTAAATAGTGAAAACCATTGAAAAACCCAGTAACGATCTAAAGAAAATCAAAAGCACAGTTACGGGAACAGCCAACAGTGTTAATTTAAATGCCAATTTCACCTTATCATGTTGGTCTCCCAACCGGGTTATGGTGAGAGCAGCCAAAGCGGTTGCAAAACCTGTAGCTCCACTGATTATACCTGTATAAGTGGTGGCTCCGACCATTGTACCCAAAGTTTCCTGCACATAAAGAGGGATAAAAGGGACAAAAACGGATCTTGAAATTCTTTGAAACAGCAGAGAAAGAAGAACGATTATAATAAAGGGTGAAAGGACCTGAATTCTTTTACCTTTTGACTCTTCTTCAGAACGAATTCGATATCCATAAGTGTTTTTATCCTCTTTTACCAAGAAAACCACAAGGAGAAACCCAACTGTCATCAAACCTCCCCCTATAGCAAAACAAATTCTATACCCTAATAATTCCGCTATCATGCCTCCAATGAATGGACCGATAGAATAACCCAAAAAATTTGAAGATGTCATCAATCCTAAGGCATATGAAATTCGGTTTTCTGGTGTATTTGCAGACACAAAACTCATGCTTGCGGTGACCGTGCCGGTAAAAATCCCTTGTAAAGCCCGAAGCACCATAAATTGAAATACGCTTTGTGACAGACCCATTAATGCAAGCAATACAGCCGCAAAAAACATGGCTCTCATTATCATCATCTTTCGACCGTAGCGATCAGAAGCAATCCCCCAGACCGGCGCAGCCACTGCCATAGTAGCTGCCGGTAAAGTTGAGGATAAACCCACATAATAGCTGAGCTGGACCGGGTCTGACACCCCTAGATCTTGTAGAAAAAATGGGACAAAAGGTATACAAAACCCAAATCCCATTAAGGAAAAAACCTGTGTAACCCAGAGGGTATACAGGTTTACCTTCCAACGCTCCATACCAGTTTACCTACTTCTTTATTATTTCTCTAAGAGCATGGCATTTTTTAATTGCTTAACTGTAGACATATCTTTAAGAACCTTTACTAATGTCAGGGCAAATTCCATAGCCGTTCCCGGTCCCTTAGATGTAATGACCGCTCCATCAATTTCTACGTTATTACGACCAGTTTTTGCATTAATCAGGTGCTCTTCCATACCCGGATAAATAACTGCCGTCTTACCCTTTAATAATCCCAGCTCTCCAAGGACCATAGGTGCCGCACATATGGCAGCCATCCATTTTTTAGAAACGGCAAATTCTTTAATTTTTTGGGTCAAACCCTCGTGAGCCGCTAAATTAGCAGTACCCGGCATTCCTCCCGGCAAAACAATCATCGAGCAGTTTTCGTAATCAGCCTCATCAAATAAAATATCCGTTCGAACAGGTACTCCATGAGCTCCTGTAACCATCAAATCTCCGCTAACGGAAACGGTTTCTGTATGAATTTCAGCACGCCTCAAAACATCCACCACAGTTAGAGCTTCAATTTCCTCAAAGCCGTTTGCAAAATGTACATATACCTTCATCACTGCCTCCTTTTACCAAAACATTCTCCTAGGTTTAGTCAGTTTCCAAGTTATCGAGCCCAGGATTCCCATAACCACAGCGGAAATAAATATGCCCGCTAAAAACCAATCCGTGATAAACCCAGATGTAATCAACCTAAGCAATAAATCTTCTGTTTCAAGACTTTTAAAGGGGGCCCAGGGAAACAAAATCAAACCAAAGGTAACCCATAAGATTCCATAGAATACAAGACTCCATTTAAATGCCAGTCGTATTCCTTCTTTCCTATTATAATGTAATAATATCCAATAAGCTGCTATGGTAATCAAAACGACTCCGAACATAAAAAGAGTCAAGTGATTTAGCAACTCTCTGATATTTCTCATAACATTACTTTCTCGTAAATTAAAAAGGTCCTGTTCTCTATCTTGGTATTCAGTTATGTAGGAAAACTCTTCTTTTTTTCCCAAAAAGTAATCTGAAAAAAACTCGCCAAGATCTCGTTCGGATACACCAATCCTTGCTTCTCGGGTGATCTGGGTTTTAGTGAATTCGTAAGTATAAAGATCAGGCGCCCGGCAAATTAAATTTTCTGCCGCAAGAATAGAAAAGACCGGAAGGCAAAATATAAGTACGGCAAATAATACACGTAACAGTAATCTCATAGTCTCTCCCCCTTAATATTAGTATAATCTTTCTGTTTCTAATTATCAAGAGGGTTTCCCTATCAAAAAAATCAGCGTTCCTCTCGGAAATATGGATTGCCTAAATCGGCCGGAGGTTGATTTTCTTTTTTATTTTTCGTAGAGCTTAAAATAATGATGACAATAGTTGCTGCATAAGGTAACATATCCACCCAGTACTGAGAAATATGGATTCCCATACTCTGAAGCCGGAAGCCTAGTATTGATAAGCCTCCGAAGAGTAAGGAACCAATTAAGGCCTTCACCGGGTTCCAGGAAGCAAAAATTACTAAAGCTACAGCAATCCATCCTCGACCTGCCACAACATTTTCCTGCCATACGGACATCATAACCAAAGACATGTAAGCACCACCCAAACCGCAAAGTCCGCCACCTAAGCAAATGTGGATATATTTATATAAGGTTACATTAATTCCTGAAGCATCAGATGCTGCTGCATTTTCACCAACTGCCCGTAGATTCAATCCTGTTCTTGTCTTAAACAGATAGATACTGCTGACAAGGACCAATAGATATCCAAAATATATAAATATGTCTTGTTGAAAAAAAACAGGGCCTACAAATGGGATATCTCCCAATAACGGAACATCAACTTGCCTGAAAAAACTCTTTATTTCCTGTGGTACCACCATACCAACATAGGTTTTCCCGATAAAGCTGGCAAAACCGGTACCGAAAATTGTAAGGGTTAATCCGGTTACAACTTGATTTGCTCTGAGAGATACCGTAAGAAAAGCATAGATTAAAGAACCTGCGGCTCCGGCTAAAACTGCACCTAACAAAGCCATAAAGGGACTTCCCGATCCATAACCGACAACAAAGCCCATGATAGCACCCATGAGCATGAGTCCTTCTATGCCCAAGTTCAAATGACCGGATTTTTCAGTAATAATTTCTCCTATAGTGGCAAACAATAGAGGCATGCTTGCTATTACAGTAGCTGCTAAAAACCCTTCCATTATGCCACCTCCTTTGCTTTTCTAAAACTACCCGCTAAATTGACTTTATACTGTAAGAAAAATTCACTACCCAGGACAAAAAACAGAATGATCCCCTGCATCATATCCGCTACAGCAGCAGGAATCTGCATCGAGATCTGAATATAGGCACCGCCTTGCAGCAAAATTGCAAATGCAATACAGACGAAAAGAACAGCTATAGCATTTAATCGAGCCAACCAGGCAGTGATGATGGCTGTAAAGCCATATCCACCGGAAAGATTAGCCGATAGAGTTTTTTCCACGGCGGACGCCTGAATCATCCCGGTAAGGCCACACAAACCTCCGGAAATAAACATTGCTATAAGGATTATAGTAGCGATATTCATACCTGCATATCGTGCTGTTTCTCTACTTTCCCCTACTACGGATATTTCAAATCCTTTTTTTGTATGATTAATAAAGATATAAACGATAACCACCAAAAGTAATGCAATCAACCAGCCGATGTGTATGCCAAAAAGCTTGGGTAATACTGCGTTATCGGAAAATGTAGCAACCTTGGGAAAGCCTTGAGATTCCGGTGACTTCCAAGGTCCATACTGCAAGTATGTAACATATTTGATGGCGATATAATTGAGCATTAGTGTAAAAATGGTTTCATTTACTCCCATTTTGGCTTTAAAAAAAGCAGGAATAAAAGCCCATAATCCTCCTGCAATCATAGCAGCCAATGCCATTAACGATAATAGGATCCCCTTGGGCAGGCCATCCATATTAAGAGCTACATAAGAAGCTGCCAGAGCACCCATAATAATCTGCCCTTCCCCGCCGATATTCCAGAATTTCATTTTGAAAGCCACTAAGATCCCAAGGGATGTTACGATTAGGGGTATGGCTTTAAGAATGGTTTGCTGCAATCTGATTTCCGTGCCCAAAGCTCCGGAAATCATACTGGGGAATACCCGTATTGGATTATAACCTAATATCCAAATGACCAGGCCTGCACATACAATAGATAAAATTACTGCAAGGATACGGATGACCGTCTCTCTTTTCTTAGGCAAATCCTCCCGTTTACTAATATGAATTCCATTCATGAGAGCGATACCTCCTTTCCTCCGGTCATCATAAGACCGATTTCTTCCTTCGTAACCTCATCGGGATTCACTATCCCTGCAATTTTCCCAATGCAAAATACCATGATACGATCGCAAAGATCCATGAGTACATCCAAATCCTCACCTATGAATAATACCCCCACACCCTTACTCTTTTGTTCATTCAACAAATCATAAATCTTATAGGATGCGCCGATATCCAATCCTCTTACCGGATAGGCAGTAATCAATACTTTGGGATTGGAGTCAATCTCCCTGCCCAAGAGTACCTTTTGAATATTTCCTCCGGATAATTTTTTAACCGGGAAATGAATACCTGGGGTTTGAATATCCAGTCGATTTACAATAGCCTTGGCTTTTACTTCACAAGGGCCTCTTTTCAAAAAAACGCCTGGTTGATTTTGATAATCCTTGAGGACCAAATTATGAACAATATCCATTGAACCGACCAATCCCATCCCAAGACGGTCCTCCGGAATAAAACCCATACGGATGCCTAAGCGTATAATATCTCTGGGGCTTTTTCCGATAATGTTTTCTCCTTCAAAAAAGATGCGCCCTCTCTCAGCCCGAGTCAATCCGGCAATGGTTTCACAGATTTCCTTTTGACCGCTTCCCGCTACACCTGCAATACCCAGGATTTCTCCTTCATAGAGAGAAAAAGAGATTTCTTCAAGAGCCAGCTTATGATCGTGATTCAAAACATAAAGGTTGTCAACCTCTAAAAGGGGTTTCTTTGGTATCGGCATTTTCTCCTTTTTGATTTCCAAATCCACCTTTTTCCCCACCATCATCTCTATAAGAGCAGGAACCTGGACCTCAGACGTCTTTACGGTCCCGATAGTTTTTCCCTTTCGTAACACCGTGATCCTATCGCTTATTTCCATAACCTCATTTAACTTATGCGTAATGATGACTACTGCGCATCCCTGCTCCCGCATATTGCGAAGAATTTGAAATAGTCGTTTGATCTCCTGGGGTGTCAATACAGCCGTAGGCTCATCTAAGATCAGAATCTTAGCTCCGCGATAAAGTACTTTTATGATTTCTAAAGTCTGCTTTTCGCCAACAGACATATTATAGACCTTTTTTTCCGGGTTTACATCCAAGCCATACCGGTCTGAAATTTCTTTGATTTCCTTCGCTAGATTCTTATTCTTTGTAAAAAGTCCCTTTCCCTTACCAAGAATAATATTTTCCTTAGCTGTCATAACATCCACCAGTTTAAAATGCTGGTGAATCATACCTATACCTATGGCAATTGAATCCTTCGGGGATGTAAAATGAACTTCCTTTCCGTATATTACTATGCTTCCGTTGTCCTGCCGATAGATTCCTGACAACATATTCATCAGGGTGCTTTTGCCCGCACCATTTTCACCAAGCAAAGCATGTATCTCCCCATTATATACAGTTAAATCAACGTCTTGATTCGCATGGATCGCTCCAAAGGTTTTGGTAATACCCCTCATTTCAATTGCCTTAACCGGCTCCATATATTACCTCCATTGATATCTAAGGGCGGCTCCGGGAGGAACCGCCCTTTTCAATATCTTTCTTAAATTTATAACTTTTATTATTGAATGGCTGTAATGCCTTCAAGAACCCAATCAATAGCCCAGATTTCATCATGTGTCGTAAGAGCTTTACCCTCTTCAACCACTACATTACCTTCATTGTCCTTTAGTGGACCGACAAATATTGGGTATTCACCTGCTACGATTTGATCCTGTACTTTCTCTACCTCTGTTTTTGCTTCATCAGAAACAAGTGAGGTGAGAGGAGCTAAACCGATATAGCCATCAGCCATTGTCCCATAGTAAGACTCAGGTACATATTCGCCTGCAATAATCTTTTCGATTACGGGAATCAAATAAGCTTCATGATGCCATACAGGAGCTGTCAAGAAAGATCCGGGAGCCACTGCACTGTTATCAATATTATATCCTACAGCATAACAGCCGGCTTTTTCTGCTGCAGTCTGAGCAGCGGATGTATCAGCATGCTGTGTAAGGACGTCACAACCTTGGGCCAGTAAAGATTCTGCGGCCGCCTGTTCCAGAGCTGCATCACCCCAGCTATTAATATATACAACATTCATGGTAACGTCGGGATTTACAGATTTTGCGCCAAGGTAGAAGGAATTGATACCGATACGAACTTCTGTATATGGGTAAGCTGCCACATAACCGAGTTTATTAGTCTTTGTCGTCATACCGGCTACTATACCCGATAAATATCTGGCTTCTTCCATAGCCCCAAAATAGTTTCCAAAGTTGGTATCGTTCTTTTTATAACCGGAAAAATGGAGGAAAGTCACATCAGTATATTCATTGGCCAATTCTTCCATCCCATCCATATGTCCAAAGCTGGTTGCTATTATTATGCTTGCACCATTGTCAATCATATTGATTGCATTGGTCTTTACTGCCTGAATATCTTCAGCAACATTTTCTGCGTATAACAGATTCACGCTGTCGCCAAAATAATCTTTTACTGCAGTGTACCCTTCGTGCTGGGCCTGGTTATAACCCCCGTCTGTAATGGGTCCGATATAGAGGAAGCCGATAGTTGTTACATCTTCTGCTCCGCCGTCTCCTCCGCCGGTATCCCCGCCACAACCTGCCATTGCAGTCATAGACAATGTAAGGACTAACAAAATTACCAATAACTTTTTCATCTTTTACTTCTCCTTTTTCTCTTAATACCTTTAGTTTATCTTCTTTACTTGAAAGTTATGTGACCATTCTGAATGGACTTAATTACTGCCAAAGATTCTACACGGTAACACTTCTGTCTTAGTTTTTCACTGCCACCCTGAAATTCTTTCTCTATAGCTATTCCGATGCCGGACACCACAGCCTCTGCTTGTTCTGCCAAATATGCCAATCCCAAAGCCGCCTCACCATGAGCTAAAAAATCATCAACAATCAATACATGGTCTTCCTTCGATAGATACTTTTTTGATACCATAACCGACGATACAGTCCGCTTTGTAAAAGAAGTAATCTCCGTATTGTAAAATCCATCAATCATTGTACTTGGTGCGGCTTTCTTTGCAAATATCACCGGTAAGTTATTCATATGCCATGCCACAGCACAGGCTATAGGAATGCCGGAAGCCTCAATGGTTAAAATCTTCGTGATTCCCTGATTGGCAAACCGATTCGCCAATTCCTTGCCAATTTTAAAAACTAATGCCACATCAATCTGGTGGTTTAAAAAAGAATCAACCTTAATAATCTCGGTTCCAATGACTTGTCCATCTTTAATAATACGATCTTTTAATTCCTGCATTTTAAACTCCCTATACAGTGTTATCCGACTTCAGTCATAGTCATTATAAGCAAATTACCTACTTTCGTAAAGGTAATAATAGTAAAATCAAGTGATATTTTGTCGATATTTTTACAATATACGTATATGATCGAATATTTTAATTAAAATATGCCATTTATGTTCGCTTATTGTATAATAAGATAAAGTAAGGGACGTTATTTAATATAGCCGGCATTTGCTAATTTTTCCTTTGCTTTTTCTTCGTTAGCTTCACTGACCAATACAACAGGCCCGGTGCAGCCCATACCGGTTTCTGCATAGATTCCTTCTTTCCAAAGGGAAATAGCCGCATCTTCGATATCCATGACTTCGATTCCTGTAATTTCTGCAGTAACTACTTCTTTTGGAGGTGCTTTGACCTCTTCTAAGGAGGTTTGAGTCTTCTCACCTTCTACGCCTTTACGTGTTTTCACACCCGCTAAAATGTCCTTCAGGCCGGCTTTATATGCGCTTGCAAACTCCTCTGCCGCAATTTTCCTACAATCGTTTTTCACAAGCTGTGTGGCATATTCAACTGCACCTGCAATTACAGGTGCTCCACTTGCTCTTGAAATGATCAGTATGATCCTGTCATAGTCTTCTCCGATACCGGGGCCATAGCCGTAACCTATTGATTCGTAGTTTCCTCCGGTTGTGTAGGCGGAAAACAGCTTCATCATAAGATTGCCTGTAAGAGGATCCATCACCATAATATCGGATGTTCCTGCAAGCAAGTCGTTTCCTCGCATAACTATGCCACCGTCTGCTCTTGCAGACTGAGCAAATCTTATGTCATAGCCTCCGTCTTTTAAAGCAATTAATGCCTTTTCTGCCTGCCTTGCTCCATCTACATTAGCAATACCTACTGTGGGATTTTGAACTCCGCTTGCTTTGGCTGCAATAATGCCATAAATGGCGTTCTTTACCATCCCTTCTACTCGGTCGGTAGAGGAAGTTCCGGTTGTTGTAGCTAAATAGAGTTCTTTACCTCTTCCCGGTGTAACTACTCTGCCGACAGTAGAGACTCCGATGGGAAAAGGATAATGCATTGTAACAGCTCCGTCAATCAGACCCTTTTCAAGCATCTCTTCCATCTTCTTATGAGCCAACTCACCTTCAATAACCACAGCCTTAAATCCTTTTTTCTCAGCTAATGCCACTCCCTCATAGATGGTTTCGATTCCTAATTCACTGCTTTCTGATGCAATACCGATAACCGGAACATCAGATATACTATCGGAAAATACTTTTTGCACTTTTGATATCTGCTCTCCGTTATTTTTCTGCAAGATAAAGGAAATACCATCAAAAAGGTTAGTCATACGTCCGAGGAAAAGACTTCCTTTACCGATTATCATGGCCCGATTGATACGACCTTCTAAAATATCCTCTCTTGCAAAACCCAAATATGGAATCCCTGAGGGGATATGCCCTTGGGTTGGGGCCCAACCCGTCATGCCATGATCCTTTACAAAATTCGGGATAGCTGTTCGCTCCAGTTCTCCCCTTTTTACTCCTAATGCGGCAATCATCTTATAGTTGGCTTCAGGTACATCTCCTGCTCCTGCCGGTTTGGTAATATCTGGGTTTTGCATTTCGGCTGCATATTTATCTATGTCGGTTATCTTCAATCCCGCTCTGTCCAGTGGCTCGGTCACAAGGGCGGTAATAACAGCCTGTGGAGAGGATCCGGTACCAACTTTATGCCGACCGATATAATCCAAATTGAACTCCGGATTCAGGTTATCGTTTTCACTTATCAAAACTGAAAAACCGGCAACCATGTCTTCTAAAATCGGTAAACCTTTTTTTGTATGATCTTTACCGTTCATCCCCAGCTTAGCAGTACTGCCTCCTGCAGTAACCACCACGTTTTTGTAAGTCCCTGATTTGACCAGTGCTGCCGCTTCCACTATGGCATGCGCCGGACCTGCACAAAAACCTCTGGTATCAGATCCTGTGGCATTGATTAACCCGGCGATTTCAGCTGCTGCTTTAGCCAGGTTGCCACCGCCTCTCTGATTCATATCCCCAACTGCTTCTTCACAACAGTCAATAACATAATCCACGCAGGAGGGTTCGATGCCTGTTACTCTAATCATGTGAAGAAGAGATAATACGTTTGAAGCCTTGGAAACCAGATTTTCCAGCATCACATGAGAAGAGAGGTTAACATCGATAGCATGGGCTGATTTAATGGCTCCCACAAGTGTTCTATTGTGGTAGAGTCCTTCAGCACCGCCATTGACCAATTCCTTGATTTGGTCTATATTATACGTATTCTTATCTAATATGGAAGCTCGTTTTTCACCGACTAACGGATGGGAAGTTAATTTCTCTTTAATTTCGGTTGCAAATTCTTTCTCTAAAACCACCAGGTCAAATACGTCACAAAGCTGTAGAAGTCCTAAAAACTCATCCTGTGGCATGATTTCTCCGTATTTCCCATACCGTTCCGCTTTATCAGCCTTTTTATCATACCACGGAGCTTCAATCTGTCTTAGAGATTCCGGATTCAAAGTTCCTAAATAGACTTGATTGGGTGGATAAGCAACCGCCTGTTCATAACTCCTTAAATGAGATGGCAAGGCTTTCAAATAATC
>JAQUJQ010000165.1 GCA_028680875.1 Eubacteriales bacterium | reverse complement strand
AAACAAATAAAAGTCTTAGGGATGTTATACAAGGTACCAAAGAATTTCAAGGTGTGACAGGGAGCATTACCTTTGATAAGCAGGGAGATCCGATTAAGCCGGTCGTGTTTATTACCGTGAAAAACGGGGAATTTATATATAAGTATACAGTAATGCCCGAATGGGGTAAATAATCAATTTAACAAAGGAGATTAAAACAATGGAAGAAAACCTAAAAACTGCAATTGAAAACATTAGACCTTTTCTGCAAAGAGATGGTGGAGATGTAGAATTTGTTAAATATACGGATGAACATATTGTTCAGGTAAAGCTTAAAGGTGCATGTCATGGTTGTCCCCATGCACAATTGACAATTAAAAACGGAATCGAACGTATTTTAAAGGAACAATACCCGGAGATCGCCGGAGTGGAAGCTGTTTAGGCTAAACAATAATATGTCATTGAGAGAAGAAAACAGACGGAGAAGGAAGAGAAAAAATACAAACCTTCTCCTTACCTTAATTGCTGTAGCCTTTTTGGCAGGGGTACTTTATTTCGTTTATTCTTCGGGAAATGAGGGCTCTACAGGATCCAATACGAATCCGGTGGAAGTCCACAATCCGAAAACCCAAGAAACGATTGACCTCTCCATTGTTTGTGTTGGTGATATTATGGTACACAAGCCACAAATCGTCAGCCAATATGATAAAAAGAGCGAAACCTATAATTACGATAATAACTTCCAATATGTTAAAGGGTATATAGAAGAGGCGGATTTGGCCCTAGGTAATGTAGAAACTACCTTTGGCGGAGGGACACCGACAGGTTATCCTTCCTTTAATGCTCCTGACGCCCTGGCGGATGCTCTGGCTAATATGGGACTTGACGTGGCTCTTACCAGTAACAACCATTTGTATGACAAAGGTCTTTCCGGAATGAAACGTACCTTGCAGGTTCTGCGAAAGGCAGGGATTGCTACAGCAGGAACAAGGCTCCCTTGGGAAAAAAATTATACTATGGTGGACGTTAAAGGCTTGAAGGTTGCCATTGTTTCGTATACTTACGAAACTCCAAGTGTCGATGGGAGAACCACTATTAATAGTGTTATAATCTCACAGGAAGCTGAGGGTTTAATAAACAGTTTTGCTTATGAGACCTTAGATGAAGATTTAAAAAAAGTAAAATCCACAATTAAACAAGCCAAGAAAGCCGGTGCGGATATTGTGGTTTGCTATTATCATTGGGGAGAAGAGTACCAGCGTTCTCCCAACCAGTGGCAGCATTATATAGCAGAAAAAACCGTTAACATGGGTGTCGATATTATATTTGCATCCCACCCCCATGTTTTGCAAAAAGTAGAAATGCTAACCCAACAGGGAACCGGAATAGAAGTCCCCGTTTTTTACTCGATGGGGAATTTTCTTTCCAACCAAAGGAGCGAAACTCTGAATAATCGTTATACAGAGCAGGGTATGATTGCAAGAGTAAACTTGAAATATAGGAAGGATACCGGGGAAGTTACAATTGCTGCAATGGATGCCATGCGGACCTGGATGGAAAAATATCACCAGAATGGGAAGGATGTCTACACCATCATACCCCTCGATGAAAAATTTGAAAACAATGAGACCTTAAAAACTTCGGGACATCTCCAAAGGGCTATTCAGGCTGCTGAGGATGTAACGGCAGTTTTAGGGGACAACTATATTAGGAAATAAAGAGGAGTGAGGATCATGACAATTAACGTGAAACCCGTAAGAGGAACAAGAGATTATTTACCTGAAGAAATGCGAGTTCGAGATGCCATGCAGGCCATTATTTTAAGAAGCTATCAGGAAAACGGGTTTTCCAAGATTCACACGCCAATCCTCGAGGATATCGAAAGACTCGATAGAAGCGAAGGCGGAGAAAATCTGAATATGATTTTTAAGATTCTAAAACGGGGGCAAAAGTTAAAGCTGGACCAGGAAAACCTGACAGAAAAAGACATTGTAGATACAGGTTTGCGCTTTGATTTAACCTTACCTCTAAGCAGATATTTTGCCAACAATCGGGCAAATCTGAGGTTTCCGTTTAAAGTCATTCAAATTGGGGAGGTTTTCCGAGCGGAAAAGCCGCAAAAAGGACGGTTAAGAGAATTTTATCAATGTGATATTGATATAATTGGAGATCCATCCACCGATGCTGAAATCGAATTGATTCACACTACGGCCAAAACTTTGATGGAGTTAGGATTTGACGGGTTTACTGTACGGATCAATGATCGGCAAATTCTCTTTGATATCATTGAAAGCGCAGGTTTTGCGAAAGAAGATGTGCTTTCAGTTTGTATTTCTTTTGATAAGTTGGATAAAGTGGGAGTAGAAGGTGTAAAGAAAGAGCTTCTTGATAAAGGATTTCCTACTTACGCCATTGAGAAGTTCATAGATATAATATCTACTGATGAAACTTTGGGATTATTTGCAATGACAGACTATTGCTCCAACCGGGAGATCATCGCTCAACTGCAAAATGTAATTGATAGTGTTAAACAGCTTGCAAAAGAAAAGTATCATATCGTATATGATAAATCTTTGGTACGAGGCATGGGATATTATACAGGGACTATTTTTGAAATTGTTAGTCCGGAATTTAATGGATCCATCGCAGGCGGTGGCCGATATGATAAAATGATTGGCAACCTTATCGGAGAGGATATTCCGGCCATCGGTTTTTCTATTGGATTTGAACGGATTGCGGAAATATTGCTTAACAGTAATGAGATAAAATTTGACACAGGGGCTAAAAGGATGGCGTTGCTTTACAACAGCCAGGTTCCTTTTGTTGACGTAATTGAAAAAGCTGATGAATTGCGTCGCACCGGTTACCATGTATCTACTATCGGAAAAGCCAGGAAAGTGGGCAGACAGTTTGCCTCCTTGGAAAGGGAAGGTTTTGAAGCTGCACTGGTTTATGGCGAAGATGAAATCAAGTATTTTTAACTGACAATAGGAGAAAAAATGGGTTATTTAGAACGTATCGATGAATACAGGGAAGAGATGATTCAAGATTTGCAGGGTTTGATTGCCATACCCAGCGTGGTAGGGCCGGCCGAGGGAGATATGCCTTTTGGCAGTGGTGTTGATAAGGCATTTCAATATATGTTGAATCTGGGTAAAGAAGAAGGTTTTCGTACCGCTAATGTAGATAATTACGGAGGCCATATCGAATTTGGAGAAGAAGGAAATGAAAAAATAATGGGTATCCTTACTCATGTGGATGTGGTTCCTGAGGGCAAGGATTGGGACTATCCCCCTTATGAAGGAAAGGTGGTAGAAGGAAGGATTTATGGCCGAGGCACGATTGACGACAAAGGACCAACCATTGCAGCATTTTATGCCATGAAAGCGTTAAAGGACGGAGGAATAATTCCAAAAAAACGAATTAGGCTCATTCTTGGTTTGGATGAAGAAGCGGGTACAGGATGGCAAGGGATGCAAGCTTATTTTCGTAAGATGGAAAAGCCGGATTTTGCCTTTACCCCTGATGCGGAGTTCCCTGCAATCCATGGAGAAATGGGTATCCTTATATTTGAATTGGTGAAAAAATTAGGAAAGACACTTAATGGTGGAGTGGAGCTGCGCAGCTTGACTGGAGGGAATGCTCCCAATATGGTTGCCGATCAGGCCAGAGCTGTTTTGCGGGCAGAATCTTACGACAAGATTAGAGAGATCGTGGAAGATTTTCGTAAGGAAACCGGATACCGGATTCATGCCAAAGGCATAGGCAAAAGCTTGGAGATTACTGCTAAAGGCATATCTTCTCATGGCGCCAGGCCGGGAAAGGGTTTAAATGCCATATCAGTTTTACTGGCGTTATTAGGTAAAATAGAGATGGCTAATGAAGATGTATTGGACTTTATTAATTTTTATAACCAATATATCGGTTTTGATCTTCATGGGGAACAGATCGGATGCGACTTGTCCGATTCCATTTCGGGGAAATTAATTTTCAATGTGGGAATGGCCGATGTGGATGATCAGGTGGCGAGATTGACCGTTAACATACGTTATCCGGTAACTATGGATGATGATCAGGTATATGGACCCATGATGCCTATTTTGGATCAATATGGCTTTGGTGTAGTGAAAATAAATCATCAAGAACCGATTTATATTCCCGAGGACGATCCTATGATTGTTACATTGATGGACATTTATCGGAAACATTCC
>JAQUJQ010000164.1 GCA_028680875.1 Eubacteriales bacterium | reverse complement strand
CAATCCAAATGAGCTTAAACGGCCGGGCCTTAACGGCGACCATCAAAGATGCCATTGATAATGGGCTTTCTTCTGCTGACATCAAGCTTACTTATGATGGCAAACCAATAACATTCAGTTATAATAGTGGGACGAAAGCTTTAAATGCAACTATTCCTGCTTCCGATGGATTAATACACCGGGTGACCATTATGGCAACCGATAAAAGTGGTAATATTCAACGTAAAGGATTGACTGTTCCGGGAAGCGATTCCATGGCACAGCCTTTTATCGACATGAATTCTCACTGGGCAAAACTAAATACCGCCTATCTGTACAATCGCGGGATTGTCAACGGAGTGAAGACAGATGGAGGCTTTAAGTATATTCCCGATACCGGCATTACTCGTTCGGAATTTGCTGTTATTATGAGTAAGTGGCTGAATACGGATATGTCTCTTTATAAGGATATGGCACTTCCTTTCACTGATAATGCTTCTATCCCTTCCTGGGCCTTAGACTCAGTCAAGGCTATGTATGGGATGGGTATCATACAGGGAACAGCTTCCGGAGGAAAACTCTATTATAAACCAAATGGGGCCATAAGCAGAGAAGAGGTAATGACCATTATCGGGCGTACACAGGCAAGGGGGTATGCTGAGGCGGATTTATCCTCTTTTGGAGACGGAAATCAAGTGTCTTCATGGTCTCTTCCTTATGTGAAAACTCTGGTCGAACAGGGGATTATTTCAGGTTACAGCGGTAAGCTCTGGCCAAAGGATTCTGTGACCAGGGCACAAGTGGCAACTATGATCTTCAGTCTATATTAATCAATAATTCAGATCTTCATTGGAGTTGGAGGTTGTATGAAAATTATGCTCTTAGCCGCCGGCGGTGATATCGGTGGTGGGAAAACTCATATTTTATCCCTTGCCCGGGAGCTTTCAACCAGCAATAACGTAAAGCTGGTCAGCTTCCGCAAGGGCGTTTTGGCCGATGAAGGCAGGGAAATGGG
Source organism: Eubacteriales bacterium (assembly GCA_028680875.1). GTDB lineage: Bacteria > Bacillota > Clostridia > Peptostreptococcales > Anaerovoracaceae > JAQUJQ01. The sequence goes on along the minus strand of JAQUJQ010000164.1, from coordinate 3,228 downwards.
CCTTGACGTCATAGTTATGGAGAACGGATTAAATATGATGTTGGATATGAAGATGGTATTGGAAACGGTAGATGCCTTTAAACCGGACATTATTCACTGCCATGGTGCCAAAGCAAATATGTTTGGTGTTCTGATCAAAAAATTAAGAGCTCTTCCGGTCATGACCACTGTTCATTCGGATCCTAAACTGGACTATATGGGTTTACCATGGAAGCAGATTACCTATGGTTTTATCAATAGCATCGCCCTGAGAAACATGGATTTTTACATAACAGTATCCGATAAAATGGAGCAGGATTTAGTTCATCGGGGTTTTGACCCCCAACGAATTTTTACCATTTATAACGGATTGGATTTTTCTAAGGCTAAAAATGATTCCAAACCTTTTAAAAAGGAAGGGGAAGATATTATAGTCGGAATTGCCGGACGGTTGACACCTATTAAGGATATGGGTACGGTTATTCGCTCTTTTGCGTTAGCTTATAAAAAGAATAACAGGTTAAAGTTGTTGATTGCCGGTACAGGAGAAGAAGAAAAGCAACTTAAGGCGTTGACTAAGGAGTTAAAAGTCGATCATAGGGTTGACTTTGTCGGTTGGATCAGTGACATCCAGGGTTTTTTCTCCAAGGTTGATATCAATGTACTGGCTTCACTCTCGGAAGGGTTCCCCTATTCTTTACTGGAGGGAGCTCACGAACATTGTCCGGCTGTTGCCAGCAGGGTGGGAGGGATTCCGGCTTTAATTGATCATGGTGAAAATGGTTTTCTTTTTGAGGCAGGAGATATTAAGGCCTTGAGTGGTTATATTTATCGTCTTTCTATAGATGAAGAGCTGAGGCATAATTTGGCAGAAAGCCTTTTCCAAAGAGCAAAAACTGACTTTTCGCTGGATAGCATGCGAGAAAAACAGGAACAAGCCTACCGTGTTATTATGAAACGACGAAAACTGACCGGGAGGCAGGGAGCAGTGATTTGTGGAGCTTATGGCCGGGGAAATGCAGGGGATGAGGCTATATTAAAGGCTATATTAACACAACTGAGGGAAATCGATGAAGATATGCCGTTTTGGGTCATGTCCCGGAATAAAAAAGAGACCCGTGCAGTGAATAAGGTTAAATCATTGTATATATTTAATCTTTTCTCATTTATAAACAGCCTTCGTAAAGCCAAAGTTTTTGTAAACGGGGGAGGAAGCCTGATCCAGGATATCACTTCTTCCAGATCGCTATATTTTTATTTGTTTACCTTAAAAGCTGCAAAGTGGTGTGGTTGCCAAATAATCATGTACGGTTGTGGAATTGGGCCTATCAACTTGCCGAGAAATCGTCGTATTGCAGCGAAAATCCTTAATGAAACGGCAGACATCATAACCCTGCGCGATAGTGTGTCCTTTGATGTACTAAGGGAAATGAAGGTGGATAAACCGGAAATTTTGCTCGCAGCTGATCCTACTGTAAATCTTGATTGTGCAACCCCTATGAAAGTGAATGCTGCTTTTCTTTCCGAGGGTGTATCTCCAAAGGTCCCAAAGATTGGATTCTGTTTGCGAAATTGGCCGGGTTTCAATCATCCTGAGTATGTAGCTGCTGCTGCTGATTATGCCTATAAAACTTACGGGGTAGTTCCTGTTTTTTTACCGATAGAAATTCCCAAAGATGTCAGTGCTGCAGATAAAGTTACTGTATATATGGATGCACCTTATTATGCATGTTCAGAAAAACATACCGTGGAAGAGTTGATCGGCATGTTGGGTTCCATGGAAGCGGTGGTAGGTATGCGGCTTCACTCTTTGGTCTTTGCTACTGCCGGAGGTTCGCCCATAATCGGTATTTCCTATGATATCAAAGTGGACAGTTTTGTGAGGGATATCGGTTCCAAAGCCTGTATACCTTTAGCCCAGCTTTCCGAAGAAAAACTGTGCAGGGAAATTGATTTGATCATGGATCACGGACGTTCTTATGCACAAAAGGCTGCAGCAGAGTTAAAGCAAGCCGAGAGGGTTAATCGGGCAGCGGCAAGAAAACTTCTGACAGAGGGAGCGTGGTTACAATGAAGCAAATAGTCTGTATATCTACCTCCAACTATTATCCTTTTCCTACAAGAAAACAAAACGTTATGAACCGATTGCAGGACGCAGAGATCCTGTATATTGATCCTCCGGTTTCCTTGCTTGCTCCTTTAAAGGATAAAACCGCATTTGGCCGTTTAATGACTTATCGTAAGCCGGGCAGAAAGGTAAAGGAGAATATTACTGTCTATAGTGCTCCTCCAGTCATCCCTTTTTTTAACAAGTACCGTAGTATAAATAAAACAAATCAGAGGCGCCTGGCTAAATATCTGAAAAAGCAAATGAAGGAGCATGGATTTGAAAAACCATACCTCTGGTGCTATTCTCCTACTTCATGTGATTTAATCAATGAAATTCCCAACAGAGGTGTTATCTATGATTGTGTGGATCGCCATTCAGCCTACAAAGGGATGATTGACCCCGCGGTAGTGGATCAAATGGAAAAAGACCTGGCCACTCAGGCATCTCAAGTCTTTTGCACTGCATATGGCCTCTACGAAACATTGGTAAACTATAATACAAATACTGAGTTGATTCCCAATGGTGCTGCCTATGAGATTTTTTCCAAGGCGGCTACTTTAGAGGAAAGGAATGACCGGACTAAGAAACCTGTTTTTGGATTTGTAGGTATGTTTCAGGAATGTATTGATTATGAATGCATTGAAGCACTGGCTAAAGCCTATCCCGAAGGGGAAATCATTCTTATAGGAAAAGCCCTGCCCGGAGTCGACCTGTCATTGCTGGAAAAATACCCCAATATCCGGTTTCCCGGGTTGATTCCACAGGCTGAACTGCCGGATTACATTCGAAAATTTGATGTCTGTCTGAATGTGTTTCGAAAAGGACGTCTTTCTAAGGATGTAAGCCCTTTAAAATTTTACGAATACCTGGCTACAGGAAAACCTATAGTAAGTACGGAAGAACCTTTACAGGTTTTGGATTTTGCAAATGTTATATATATTGCAGAAAATGTTGATGATTTTGTGGTAAAATGTGGTGAGGCTCAAAAGGAATCCGATTCTGAAAAGGTTAAAATGAGGATGGCTTATGGAAAGGCTTGTTCATGGGATGAACGGGTCAAACAAATGGAAAAAACCTTAAAACAAAAAGGAATTTTTTAATCCGGAGGAAGGTATGAAAATCATAAACGAAAAGGGAAA
>JAQUJQ010000163.1 GCA_028680875.1 Eubacteriales bacterium | reverse complement strand
TTTGGATATCATGCTATTTTCTATTGGGATTTGAACTATCATCCTGTACAGATTATGCTCATTTTCTACGCACTCCATTTTCATCAAATTTTTTCTTCAATGCAACTTCTGTTGGAACAATAGAACCAATTAAGAATACCAGTTGTACACCACATATTACTCCGCCTGTTATTCCAACAATATTTTCCGCTTTTTCAATTACAAAAATCATTCCTATTATCGTTGCAATAAGTACACATAAACCACATTTCCACCAAAGATTACCACAATAGTTGTGTGCAAAATTCCAAGTACCTTTATTTTTCCTTGACATCGTTGTTCTGTAGCCAAATAAACTATTAATTTCTTTAGGTGCAGACCTAATAAAATATTTTCCAAACACTATCATAGTAACAGGTATTAGTAAATCACAAATAAACATAAAAATCCAAAATCCCATTTCCTCCCTCCCTCATTATATAATTAATCTCTACTTAACTTTATCACAGAATCACAGATAAAAGAAAAAGTCGTGTATGAGTTCAAATCCTCACACATGACTTTAATTTGGTGAAGGTGGTGGGAGTCGAACCCACGTCCGAAAGCATTTCCACAAGAATTTCTCCGAGCACAGCTTATGATTTAAAGTTTCGCTTCCTCCGGCACCCATAAGCAGGTTCCGGGCTCGGCTATCCTATTGTTCCCCTATGCTACTAGGAGCTCACATAGAGTTTTCCTGTATATTTGACGCCAGATCTGCCGACCTACAGGTGAATCGGAGCTGACGCGCGGTGGCTTAAGCAGCCAGTGCGAAGTTTGTTCTATTTTTAGCGTTTATTTTTAACGTGCCATTTTTAACGTAGACTTAGCAAACTACGGCTCGCTTATCTTGATTCTACACCCCCGTCGAAACCATTTCACCCCCGTATCAGTTATGTCTTTGTATCTATTATACCGTATATTCCGGATTTTGTAACATTAAATTTGTGTTAAATTTTGTCATCGTTTTGCTTGTTTCAATTCATATTCGATTCGACGTTCTGAATCTCTTTTTGCCATATCGTCCCGCTTGTCGTACAGCTTTTTCCCCCGGGCCACCGCCAACTCCATCTTGGCTTTTCCATTTTCATTAATGTAAATATTTAAAGGCACCAGAGTTAATCCCTTAAGAGTGGTATAGCCGATGAGCTTTCGAATTTCCTGCTTATTTAAAAGCAGCTTTCTAGCCCTTAGAGGATCCACATTATATCGATTGCCCTGTTCGTAGGGACTGATGTGCATACCATATACCCATACTTCACCTTGCTCCACCCTGGCAAAGCTTTCCTTCAGATTCACTCTGCCTTGGCGAATGGATTTGATTTCCGTTCCGGTGAGAACAATACCCGCATCGTAAACCTCTTCGACAAAATAATCATGTCTGGCTTTTTTATTATTTGCAATTATTTTTTTCTGCCTCATTCTAATACCCCAATCTCATCAAAAGGAAAAAGTCGCAGGTCCGCTCGACCAACGATATCTTTTAAATGAATTTCCCCAATAGCGGAATCCCTGCTGTCAAGACTGGCACCTCTATTATCCCCCATGACAAAAATACAATTTGGGGACACAATCATAGCCTCCATGTTTCCCGGTGTAATACTCCCGTTAATATAATCTTCCTTAAGGGGTTTGCCATTACGATACACGATACCCTTTTTAATTTCAATTGTATCGCCTTCCATGCCTACAATCCGCTTAATTAATTTTTTCCCCTCTCCTTCATCCGTATAAACTTGTGCTGAAAAAACGACAATGTCACCGTAATCCGGCTTTCCAACTAAATAAGGGACTTTGTTGATCAATAGAAGGCTATTGGGCTTAATTGTAGGATACATCGAATACCCTTTTACCAGTGTAGGCTTAGCCAAACTGGTAATTAAAAAAGCAATAATTAAAGCCAAAAGGATGGTTCTCCCAAATTCAAATATGGTTCTTTTCATCCCTTTACCCCCATGTTTCTTATTTATTCGCTAATAAGCCGATTTCGTCAAACGGATAGAGCCGAAAAACGGCCTTGCCCACAATGAGGTTTTCTCCAATCATTCCTACAGAACTATCCCGACTATCAATGCTGTTTTGACGGTTGTCTCCCATCACAAAGACTTTATCATCAGGGACCTGGATTTCCTCCATGTCTGTTGCTGTATACCCTTCCATCGTATAGGGCTCTTCTAATGCTTCTCCATTTCGATATACCACACCGTCTTTAATGGAAATTTCATCCCCGGGGATTCCGATAATCCGTTTAATGAGCAACTTCTCCTGTCCGTTTGCCTGCAGTAGATCCGTATGGAAAACGATGATGTCTCCCCTCTCCGGCTCATGGAAACGATAAGCTTGTTTACTAAGGAATATGTAATTGTTTTCGTTTAATGTTGGTCGCATCGAATGTTCTTTTACTATGGTCGGTTTTACGAATTGTAAAATCAAAACCCCAACAATTACCGCTATAGCGATATCTTTAATCCACTCTTTCATAGATTGTTCTCATTGCACTCCTATTCTTACTTATTAAATTTTACCCCATTCACTTAAAGGCCAAACAATCCAGCTACAGGTACCGCGTAAATCCTTCGTCAGCAAAGGTCCTACCTGACGACTGTCTAAGCTTTGTTCACGGTTGTCTCCTAATACAAAAATCTCTCCCTCCCCTAATGTTATCGGTCCCATCGCTTGCCCATTATCTCCTGTGGCATAAGTCTCGTCCAAAGCTTCTCCATTCCGATATACCAGCCCATTCTTGATCTCTATGGTATCACCCGGGATGCCTATTATACGTCTGACTTTATTTGTATTTTCCTCTCCTTGATCGGAAAAATCTTTGTGGAAATCGACTACAGAGAAGAGTTCCGGTTCCTTTTTTTCTAAGTTCTCCTTGGAGACAATGACAATTTCACCCGCCTTTATTGTAGGGCTCATGGCATCTCCGGAAATAGCGATAGGATGAATAAACATGAAAATAATCCATGCAGTAATCCCTGCAGCAAAGTATACTCTGTACTTTTCTTTAAACGATCGATTATCTTTCTTTTGTGCCATTTATAGATTCCCCCTTAAATAATACCTTACAAATATACTCAAGATTGGAAGGCAAAGGGCATTTGATTTCCTTTCCTATCATGTTTTCAAGAGGAGCTATTCCCCGGCTAAAAAAAAGCCTGTGGGCATGGAGAAATTGAGTTGTTAGAGAGAAACGCCGCTTCATTCTTTGGTTGACCTGATGGTCTCCATATTTTTCATCGCCGATGACGGGGTAACCGGCCTTAGCCAGATGAGCCCGTATCTGGTGTGTTCTACCTGTGATAATTTCCACCTCGACCAAAGTATAACCTCCCGCGAAACGTAAGGGTCGTGCAACGGTCTCCATGACCTTACCTTTCTCTGTATCTTGGCTTAATACCATAATTTTATTGGTGGATTTCTCCTTTTCCATTCGGTCTACCAGATGAAGCTCTTTTTTAAGTTCTCCTTTAACGATGGTTAAGTAATATTTCCGTATAAAGTTCCTCTCTCGCAGCATTTGATTCAGACTTTTTAAAGATTCATAATTCTTCCCGAAGATTACCAGTCCTGTGGTATTGCGATCCAGTCGGTTTACCGGTGATGGAACAAAAACCTTTTCTCTCGTCGGTTGATATGTCCCCTGTTCTATTAAGTAAGTAATAACTTGATTAGCCAAGGTATTTTTCTTCTCTTGCTGCGTTCCATGAACCAGTAGCCCAAAAGGTTTATCTACGATAAGTACATTATTATCCTCGTATACGATATGAAACTGTTTTTTTGCATAAAGATTTTTTTCGTTATTTAGATAAGAATTAATTTCCTCCTTATTAAGAAAAAGGGTAATCTCATCACCCAAAATCAATTGGGTTTCCGGGGATACCCGTTTGCCGTTGACCTTAACCCCCTTACGAATTAGTTTATAAATATAGCTAAGGGGCGCATTCCGTAAATATTTTTTCAGAAAGCGGTCCAATCTCTGATTCTCTTCATTTTCTGTAATCTTAATCCGAATCATTGTCATATTATACAACAATTTATTTGGGTTGGCAAAAAATATCCATGCAAAGTAATTAAAATGTAATTTGAGATTTTTTTTTATATATGATAAATTGTATAGGGGGATAGATATTATGAATAGACTTAAAGATATATTATATGATAAAAACGATCTTTTGGTGGCTTTAGTCATCCTTGCCATTGCCGGCTTTGTAATTTATA
>JAQUJQ010000162.1 GCA_028680875.1 Eubacteriales bacterium | reverse complement strand
TGCATAGTAAGTTCCGACTCCGTACCAAGTGGAACCATGCTTTTCTTGAATTACGACACAGCTTGCGCCAATTTGAGTCATAATGGATGTTCAGCCGCGTCATAATAAACTTCAATCTGCCTCCACCAGTTGCATCAATCATTACAGTATAGGAATCCAGATACAAACTTGCATTTATACTATTAGGCGTTATTGCACTTGCCGTGCTTACGCATAAAGAGAGAATCAAAATCATTGTAATAAAATATGAAGCCGTTTTTTTCATACAATCACTTACCCTTCGTAAATTGAGTCAATCATTTCTTTTGCTTCCTGCTCTGTAATGTCTCCGGCGATAGAACAAACAAGCAAATTATTTATCCATGAAACGCGGGTATCATCAATGTTTGACATGATATAGTGTGTGATGCCGCCTTTCTCATATTGGACGACATCTTTGATATCCTTTTCATAAGTAGATGCAGCGGCACTTTCAGATGAGGCATAAAGGCGGATTGTAATTGCAAAAGATCTTGTTCCATTTTGATACAGAGAATGAATCGTTGTTATCTCTTTTTGTGAGGAAACCTTTAATTCAGCTAATTCAAATTCCTCAGGCCACCAAGTGGGGATAACTTGTCCTTTAATGCCATAGGCCAATAAAGCATCTGTCAGGTTGGGATAATCCACATTGGCACTTGCAGCAACAGGGGGCTGGTTATTTCCGTTTTCTTCTGAAGAGTTCTCAATCTCAAAATTAAAAGTTTCCGCAGTCCAGTGAGCAATTGCTCCGAACACATCGATTCCCGCTGCTTGTGCCACAAATGACCCGACTAAAATCACAATTATGGCAGCAATCAAAATGGTTCGACGGATTCTATGATGACCACGGATTAGACTGGCACCACTTGAACTTTCGGCGCTATTTATTGGTATTAAATCGTTGTCGTTGTCTTCATAGAGAGAATGGCCATCACCGACTGTGGGCAGATAATTCTTCTGAAAAGAATTCCAGGCGTCATTTACCTCGGGAATAGTTCCGGTGGGATGGTCCGTTTCTCTTTTTTCTATCACCTCCAAAACGTGGGAAATGAACTCATCGTTTGAAGTGTCGCCATATGGTGAATGGGCATCTAGCCTGAGCAGTTCTTCCAATTCTTCCGTGCTCATCAGTTCCAAGTTCAAATCGTTGGGCTTGAACTGCTTATTGCCGGTGCTGTCAGACATAGCAAAGCCCTCCTTTCTCTTAATATGTACGCTGCAGGCAAAAAGGGGACATAATTAAAAAGTTTTTTCATTTTTTTGCCGTAATTTTCTTCGCAGGTCTTTTTTTATGCGCTGGATACGTTTCTTACAGGTTTCCAGCGTAATGCCGAATCGCTTTGCAGCTTCCAGGTAAGAGTATTTTTCCAGCACAATACATTTAAGCAGCTCAAAATCTTCCTTGGAGATCAGGCCTTCATAAAGCAAATCTATATTTATTTCGTCTGATGTACTGGCCGCGAAATTCTCGTTATATTCAACGGTATCACGTAAACAAGAATAAAGGCTGCTTCGGCTTTTCTCCATGTTGCGGATCACATTTTTTAGGGTATTCATCAGCCAGCCGGCGGGATTTTTGCTGCCTGTAACTTGGTCCAGTTTGTCGCAAGCAATGCGGAAAGTATCCTGTACCGCTTCCTCAGCCAAATTAGAATCTTTTAAAGCGGATCTGGCGTATATAAAAAGCTTACGGAAATGCTCCCGATAAAGCTTGTCCAGGAGCACAGCCTTTTGGGACTCTTCAGTTAGCATCTCATCACCGCCTATAACAAAAACAACAATTATGTAAATTGACGTGTAATTTGATTGTATCATGTTACCCACAAAATTCCAATATACATATTTCATGCTTTATAAACTCTTTTCCCCTTTTTCTGTTCTGCGTACATATATTAAGTAAAGGCCTTTTGGTAGAAAGAAGAGGAATCCATTGGGCAATTAAGTTATATAAATCAATTTCAATAAATATTAAGGAGTGGTAAAAATGACAAGAAGCATAAAAAAACGTACTATTTCAATGTGTGCACTTATCGCACTTATGGTTTCCTGCATGTATTTACCTGCCTCAGCTGTAACGGTATCGGATTCAAACTATGTATCCACCTTAACTGGCAGCGAAAGGCAACTTTATATCCAAGTCGTTGACCAAAATGGAAATCCGGTCATGACGCCAAACTCTTTGCCGTTTGATGGTTCTGGAAGCGTTACAATGGCAGCGGGGACAACAGCATATATCTATGATACAGGGGGTACTTATTTTAGCATACCATCTGGAACTGCAATTTCCTTTAATGTAACTTTAGCAAGTGCAGGAAAATTGAAATTTGGTTATGCAACATCAAATGATACCATCTATACACCTTTTACTGGATCAACTCTCAGCACAACATTTTCAGGCAGCTTTTTCACTGAAGCGGTTGCAAACCGTTTCGTTATTCAAAATATTTATGCAAATCCCATCACGATAACATCTATTCATATTGATTAGCTAAACCACCTCTATGCAATATATCCATTCTTTGGCTGGTAAGCAGACACAATTATTTTCTGCTTACCAGCCAAGTCTTTTCAAAGGTTGAGGTAACCTAAGCGAGACAAGAGATTATAGAAGATCATGAATTTAATATCAACGATAAGGGCAAACCTGTCAAAAGACGGCGACGCAAAGCCAAGGGTCTAAGGTGCTGTTTGAGCAGTGCTATGATAGCCTGGTTACCGAACGGATATATTACACTATAACTCTGCCCTTTTTGGCAGGGTTATATCTTTTTCGCGGATTTCTTCAAAAGGCTCTATGCAGAGCCTTTTGCCTGCATGCCTTTCTGCATCTTTGCCCACTATGAAAGGGATCATCATGCAGAGTGCGATAAAGGATTTTGATCTGCTTTACCCATCCTGTCACTTGCCCCGGTTTTTGGTGTGCTGGGCATTGCGGCACCACTTGTGGTGTACCGAGCCGTTGCAAAACGCTCTGTTGTTGAGCGGCTGAGAGAAGCGGAATAGATGATAGCGCACCCTTTATCAATAGGGTTAGTATATGAACAAAATAGGAGGAGTGTAGCGGCACTCCTCCTATTTTCCGTATTCAGTTTGCCTTATGGGTGGGTTCACAACGTGTCCTTGTGACTTCCCGCCTTTACGGAGCTCTCCTTTTTTATGATCAAAATTTAAAAATGGAATACCAAATCTTGTGCCCATATGGTACAATATTTTCATATTGCAAAAGATGCGGGAAATATGAATGAGCCGGGAGGATGGTTTTCCATGAAATGTCCCTATTGCGCCAACCCTGAGAGCAAGGTGGTGGATTCCCGCCCTTCCGATGAGGGCGCCAGCATCCGCCGCAGACGCGAGTGCCTGGTCTGCCGCAAACGCTTTACTACTTATGAAACGATGGAAAGCTTACCGCTGATCGTGATCAAGAAGGACGGCAGCAGGCAGACCTTTGACAAAAGCAAAATACTGGGCAGCATGCTTAGAGCCTGTGAAAAGAGAACGGTAACTCTGTCAACCCTGGAGACCATTGCCGATGAGATTGAGCAGTCTCTGCAGAACGACATGGACCGCGAAATCTCCACGGCTAAGATCGGCGAGCTGGTAATGGAGCGTCTCAAGCAGGCGGATGAGGTTGCCTATGTGCGCTTTGCCTCCGTCTACCGTCAGTTCAAGGACATCAATACCTTTATGGCGGAGCTCAACAAGCTGTTGGAGGGGAAATAGTATAAAACCAGGGTACGGAATGCGGTTTGGCGCCCTGGTTTTACAGTATATTTTTTAAGGTGAGCTCATCCATTTCGTGGAGCAGCTCAAGCTTTGCGATCAGACGGGCGTTGGCTGCCGAATACTCTCCGTCCTCCTGACTGCAAATATACTCCAGAACCTCCCGGAAGCCTACATAGATTTCATCGGTATCTGAGTGGATCAGGGTGATGTAGAGATATGGCTCCCGGCTTTCCCAGAGATGCCTGGCTTCCTCAGTCAGAGACTGGGCGCCCCCCCAGTCGCCGCCTTCGGCCAGAGCTTCGGCAGCTGTCAGAAGCTCGGTTACCTGATTGATAAAACGGCTCAGATAGCTTACATTCCAAAGCGTGGCGGAGAAAATCAGCGCAAGCAGGATGACCGAAACCCACAGCCGCCTCACGTTGCCACCGCCTTGGGGGCGATATAGACATGGCTCTGCTCATCCACAGTGAGCAGAAATATGTCGCTGACCTCATATGCCCCATGC
>JAQUJQ010000161.1 GCA_028680875.1 Eubacteriales bacterium | reverse complement strand
CAGGTAGCCGATGATATGGGCTTAGACACCATCAGTGCCGGCGATGTGATTATCTGGGCTATGGAGATGACGGAGAAAGGCATTCATGATTTTGGAATCCGGTTTGGTGAGATGGATACATATATTGAATACCTTAAATTGATGGCAAGAAATGAAGGCATTGGTGCAGAGCTTGCTTTGGGAGTAAAAAAATTATCTGAAAAATATGGCGGAGAAGACTTTGCAATGCATGTTAAAGGTTTGGAATATCCCCAGTATGAGCCTCGTGGATCCTGGGGAATGTCTCTAGCTTATGCGGTTTCCGACAGAGGCGCTTGCCATATGAGAGCCTATGCACCCAATGAAGAGGTATTTGCAGCATCCATTCCTCCATATACGCCGGAAGGAAAGGGTGAAATGGTCTTTAATTTAGCTCAGTGGAACGCAGTTAAATTTTCTTTATGTATATGTGACTTCTGGGGAACATTAGATTTAGAGCTGATGGCTGAACTCATGACTCTGGTTACTGGTAAAGACTGGACAGTAGAAGAAATGGCGGATGTAGGGACCAGAGTCATCAACATTGCCAGAGCATTCAATCAGAGAGAAGGTTTTACCGCAAAAGATGATACAGCGCCCAAGCGTATTTTTAACGAGGCTCTCAAATCGGGCCCTGGAGCAGGGCAAAAGATTCCTGAGGAAGCCTTTGAAGACATGAAACAACAATATTATAAAGTATTGGGCTGGGATGAAAATGGGATGCTGTCGGAAAGTCTCCTGGCTACCCTCTGATGATTCTATTAGGTTATAGCGGAGGCTGATATAATTGATTATAACAATAAAATTACGGGGGACACTTATAAGGTATTTTGACGGACAGAAAGAAAAGACGATAGAAGTTCCGGATAATTGCACGGCAGAAGAAGCCTTAAGGTCGGTCGGTATTGATTGGGAAATGATACCGAGCTTCGGGTTCGTAGCCATCAACGGAAAACGTGTGATGATCTATGATAAGCTACATCCCGGGGATGAACTTAAGGCTTATTCTAAGATTTCAGGAGGTTGATAAACCCTATGACATCCAGATTATAATTCGTTATAGTTCCCCCCCGGAGCTTACTCGGGGGATAGTATGCGCTCGACTGAAAGTAGGAGATAACATGATTAAAGGAGCGAGAATATTATATGTCGATTTAACGAACAAAACCCATAGGGTGGAAATTCTGCCGGCAGAGACTTATCGGAAATATCCGGGAGGCTCTGCCTTAGGGATGTACCTATTGTTTCAGCAAATGAAAGCCGGAACAGGGATAGACCCACTGTCGCCGGAAAACCCGCTGATCTTTTCTGTATCCCCGTTAACAGGGATCCCTATCAGCGGGCAGAGCCGTATGAACGTAACCACCAAGAGTCCGTTGACAGGAACCGCCGGAGACTCTCAGGTCGGCGGCTTTATTCCTGCCCATATTAAGGGAAACGGCTATGATTCAATTGTCATTACAGGAAAAGCCGAAAAACCGGTTTACCTGTATATTGAAAAAGACAAGGTAGAAATCCGGGATGCCTCTCAAATATGGGGGAAAATTACCGGTGATGCGGAAAAGCTTATTGAGAAAGACTTGGGGACTGACAAGCTTGAATCCTCAATCATCGGACCGGCAGGAGAAAATCTTGTGCTATACGCAAACATCATGCACAGGAGAAGCAGAGCTAATGGCAGAAACGGATGTGGAGCTGTTATGGGATCAAAAAACCTGAAGGCTCTTGTCGTAAAAAGACAGCCTCCTGTCAAACCTGCGGATCCGCAGGGGATGAAAACACTAACCGCTAATGTCAAAGAGAGGATGGCAGCCAATGAAACTATAGTTGATACATCGTTAAACGGATCAGCCGGCTGTGTAGAAGGAATGGATGCAGAAGGATTCCTGCCAAGCTTTAACTGGACAAGGACCGGTATGGACAATGCAGAAAATACTTATGGCGAGACGATAACCAAAACTGTATTAAAGGAAAGAGATACATGCTTCGGATGTGCCATTCGATGTAAGGGTGTTGTGGATATTCCGGGTAAGGCAGATCCGGAGTATGGAGGTCCTGAGTATGAGACTTTGGCTACATTCGGTTCCTACTGCGGTAACTCAGACCTGGCGGACATCTGTGAAGCCAACCAGCTTTGCAATATGTATGGCATGGACACCATTTCCTGCGGGGCAACCATCGCATGGGCAATGGATTGTTACGAACAGGGGATATTAACAAAGGAAGATACAGAAGGTATCGAACTAAAATTCGGGAATGGAAAGGTCTTTGCCCATCTTATCCCCAAAATAGCCAAACGAGAAAAAGGAATCGGCGAACTGTTGGCTTTAGGCAGTGAAAGAGCGGCTAAAATCATTGGCAAAGGAGCAGAGGATTTGGTCGTAACCTGTAAGGGCCAGGAGTGGCCTGCACATATGATTCAGATGAAACCCAACTTAGCCATAAATTATGCGGTTAACAACTTTGGCGCTGACCACCAATCCTCAGAACACGATCCTGCATTGATGGCTCCGGAGGATGATCAGAATTGGATTTGGCCAAATATGCTTGCCTCTTTTGAAAAATGCGATACATATGGCGTGTTGGATGATAATAAAGTCAAATTTGCTTTTGAAACCCAGAAATTTTATTCCATGATGGATACATTAAGCCTGTGTCAGTTTGCTTGGGGTCCGGCCTGGCAGCTTTATGGCCCGGAAGATCTACTGGTATTCTGTAAGTATGGAATTGGTTGGGACACTACCATAGAAGAACTTCAGGAAATAGGGGAACGTCGAATAAATATGATGCGAATGTTTAATGTAAAAGAAGGGTTTTCACGAAAGGACGATAAATTACCATTCAAGGCTTTTCTGCCTATTCCCGACGGTCTTAATAAGGGAGTTCGTATAGAGAAGAAAGATTTTGAAAAGGCATTGGATACTTATTATGATATGGCAGGCTGGGATCGAGAAACCACCTATCCCAAGCCGGAAACGGTAAAAAAGCTGGAGTTGGAATGGATATCCGAATTATAGTAAACAAAAAAGAACAGGTGATACCAAACGGTATCACCTATGATCAACTCCTTCAACTCCTTGGTTATACTTCCCGTGTGGCAATCTGGGTTAACGGCCGGCAGTTATTGATGGCCGATTACGAGACTAGACAGGTTCGAGAGGAAGATGAAGTAAAGATCAAACGTATAATTGCCGGTGGATAACAGAGTGTGAAATTTTGTTGATTTTTTTCTTATGTAAGGTATAATAGTAGAAGTAGTAAAAACTGAATACTGATTTCCGAGTCAATGTAACCTAAAGCATTTATGCCATGGTTTTTGACCGAAGGGTATCCGGAAAAATCCGTATGCCTCCCGCGTTTGGAAAGGAAAGACTGAAAAAAAGGTGTTAACCCCTTCCATTTTCGTGGAAGGGGTTTTTATTACAGAACCAATATTGGTTTAAATGGCATTACTGAGGAGGATAAAGATGGTAATAAACAAAAAGAAGATAGCACTTTTGCTTTCTATGATGTTGATTTTAGTTATGATGGTAGCCTGTGGAGGACAAGCAGAAGCTCCTGATGATGAAACAGGACCTGCAGAAATTCAAGGATCCATTTTATTGGCTACCACAACAAGTACTCAGGATAGCGGGTTGCTGGATGTTCTTCTTCCCCAATTCACTTATGATACCGGATGGGAAGTTGATGTGGTTGCAGTAGGCTCCGGCGCTGCTATGGAAATGGGAATGAACGGGGAAGCTGATGTATTGTTAGTACATTCTCCTGCTGCCGAGAGAGATTTTATTGCAGCAGGCCATGGACCGGAACGTTATGATGTTATGTACAATGACTTTGTACTTATCGGACCTGCAGAGGATCCTGCTGCACTGGCCACCGATGCTCCCGACGACGCAGTGGCTGCACTTAAAATTTTAGCAGATAAAAAGATCCCCTTTATATCGAGAGGAGACGAGTCCGGTACCCATAAGAAGGAATTGACTCTTTGGAAAGAAACAGAAATAGAGCCTGCCGGCGACTGGTACGTGGAAGCAGGTCAAGGCATGGGTGCTGTTATTACAATGGCGAATGATATGCTGGCATACACTCTATCCGACAGAGCGACTTGGTTGAATTATTCGGCTGATACAGATCTGGCTATCGTAACGGAGGGAGATACAAAGCTCTTTAATCAATATGGAGTTATCGTAGTTGATCCTTCCAAAAATGATCAAATCAATGCAGATGGCGCTCTTGCATTCCAAAC
>JAQUJQ010000160.1 GCA_028680875.1 Eubacteriales bacterium | reverse complement strand
CGGAAATAGGCTCATTGACATCATCTCCTTCTACCAATACAGTATAAATGCCTGTAATAGATCCTGATTCAAAATTGCCTGTCCTTTCAAGCAGTTTAGGCAGCATAGAGTAAATTGACGGAGTAAAGCCTCTGGCTACCGGCGGCTCTCCGGTTGCCAGTCCGATCTCTCTTTGAGCCATTGCAAACCTTGTTAAAGAATCCATCATAAGCAAAACATCCTTACCCATATCCTTAAAATATTCTGCGATAGTGGTTGCCACTAATGCACACTTCATTCTCTGCATAGCCGGCTGATCTGATGTGGATACAACCAATACAGAGCGGGCCAAGCCTTTTTCACCCAAATCTTTTTCCAGGAACTCTCTGACCTCTCTGCCTCTTTCACCTACCAGTGCAATTACATTTATATCCGCCTGAACATTTCGGGCAATCATGCCCATCAAAGTGCTCTTCCCCACTCCACTTCCGGAAAAAATACCGATTCTTTGTCCCTTTCCAATAGTCAACAATCCATCGATGGCTTTGATCCCAAACTCTAAAACCTGATGAATCCTTGGCCTGGAAAGAGGGTTTGAACTGGTGCTTTGCACTTCATATTGTGTACAATCTTCCAGAGGTCCTTTATCATCAATGGGTTCCCCCATGGCATTAATTACCCTGCCAATCAATGCTTGTGAAACACCAATGGTAAGAGAGGCATCGGTTGTTTCCACATAATCTCCTGCACTGATACCTTCAGGCTCATCGTAGGGCATTAATAAAACTTTCTTTCCTCGGAAACCCACGACTTCCGCCTTAATATATTTTTCAAAGCCCTGGATATATATTTTACATAAATCACCTATTTTGCATTCCGGACCCGTTGACTCAATCATCATTCCGATTACCTTATCAATTTTGCCAAAATTTCTATAAGTTTTTGCGTTTTCAATTGCTTTACAGTATTTCGTCGCATCCATTAAGGAGATCTCCCAATTTCTGAAGTTGTACCTGTAAACTCATATCGACCATGCCGTTCTCCGTCTCTGCCATTATTACGTCATCTCCTCCGACCATGATCACCTTTGTATTTTTTACTTGATTTTGAATTCGCTTTGCAAGATTTTTATCCATCTGCATGTCCAAAGTTTTATTGTATTCGGATATGTAAATTCTCAAATTTTCCTGGTTTTCAAGAATTACATCTCCAAGGATTTTCTGCAGGAAATCCTGATCACTTTGAGCTTGATTCCTCATTATTTTCTTTGCAATGGCAAAGGCAATCATCAGTAGGTCTTTTTCTTGTCTTTCTATGGCTTCTTTCTGTTCTGCCTTTATTGATTCAATCAATTCATATATTTCATTTAACCCGTCTTGTGCTTTTTCCTCTGCATATTTTTCTCCATCAGCCAATCCTTTGGCGTAGCCCTCTTCATATCCTTTTCTTTCTGCTTCCATCATAATCAGATGACATCTTCTGTATGTACTTTCAATTAAGGCATTGGCACGCTCTGTCGCTTCGTTATCAATGTATTGAGACTTTTTTATGGCCTGTCTTATAATGAAGTCTCTTCTTTCGCTGATATGATCTGCAGTTGCAACCTTTCCGTCATTTCTCTTTATTTTTGAGAATGATCCGACCTTTACAATGCTAGACAATGATATCATCCTTTCCACCCTTCATAATGACAATTTCCCCTTCCTCTTCCAACCTTCGAATAACGGCAACAATTTTTTGCTGTGCATCCTCCACATCACGCACTCTGATATTATGCAAATAATCGATTTCACTTTGAATTGTTTCCTTCATACGTTGAGACATATTATCAAAAATAATCGCCGCCACATCTTTGTTTGCACCCTTAAGGGCAATGGCCATTTCTTTTGTGTCAACCTCCCTGAGAAACCTTTGTATCGCTGTCGGATCCAAAATAGTTATATCTTCAAAAATAAACATTCGCTTTCTGATTTCCTCCGACAATTTTGGGTCATTTCTGCTGAGTTCATCGAATATAAACTTCTCAGTGCCGCGGTCCATGTTATTCATAATTTCGGCTATGTAATTGATCCCTCCCACCTCAAGCAGATCTACAGAAACAACAGATTCAAATTTCCTTTCCAGGATACTCTCAACCTGTCTTATTATTTCCGGTGCGGTCCTGTCCATCCTTGCAATTCGTTCTACAACATCTACTCGAATATCTTTTGGTAATTCAGATATGATGGAAGATGCCTGATCTGCCCTTGCATAGGAAAGAATCATGGCAATTGTTTGAGGATGTTCGTTTATTATCATATTTTTTAAATTTTTATAATCTGCCTTGCGAATAAAATCAAAGGCTTTTGTACGCAGTGTTTTTGTAACCCTTTCCAGTAAGGCCATACCCTGTTGTGCACCAAACGCTTTTTCCAATACATTCTTTGCGTAAGTGATGCCTCCCTCAACATAAACCTTTTGCGCCACACAAAGGCCGTAGAATTCATCAATTGCCTGATCGGTTACTTCCGGTTCCACACTATCCTGTCTTGTGATTTCATAGGTGATTTTTTCGATATCGTCCTCTTGTAAATGCTTATAAATACTGGATGCGATATCAGCTCCGAGGGAAATTATTATCTGTGCCGCCTTTTGCCTTGAATTAATTTTATTCATCGCTATCACTCTTTAGCCAGGATTTGATCATTTGTGCAACAATCTCCGGGTTTTCCTTTGCAAAATCTTTTATTGCCTGTGCTCTAGAATCACTCACGGGAGTAATATGCGCAACCTCTTCTTGCCCGAACAATTCATTGAGAGCATCTTCATTTTCAATTTGTGTCCGTTCTTCTTCTGCAGATTTAAGAGTTCGTTTTCTTTTCTTAAATAAAATAAGGGCCATCAAACCTGCCAGTAAAATAAGGGTCCCGGCCCCAATGCTTATATAAATGAATCTTTTGTTTTTTTGACCTTCATCAACATCCGGTACGTCCGTTTTTTCCTCTTGTGAATCGAAGACGAAATTCTGTACAGTAATATCCTCCGGATTAACCCCTGCTGCAAAGGCTACCAGTTGGGTGATCCTGTCTCTTTCTCCAGGGTCAAAGGCAGCCTTATCAATGGCAATTCCAATAGATATGGATTCTATTTTTGCTCCGGACTTTTGCAACTGAGACTTTACTTGACTCACCTGATACTTTGTCTCTTCACTGCTGCTAGTATAAGTACTTTCACCGTTACTGCCGCTCGTTGGATATGTTGGAATTTCCGAATTGCTCCCGGTACCCGGAACTCCTCCATCACCCTGATTGGAGGAAGACGATTCAGAGGTTTTGCTTGTATCACTGATAACACCGGTATTGTTTCCATCTATAGACGGGGTATATAAGGTTTCCTCTTTTATCAAATCATCCGTATCCACTGTTGCGGTAACGGAAATTTTAAAACTCGAATACTTATAAGGTCCTTCAAGGACGGTCGTTATTTTCCTTTTAACTTCATTTTCTATTTCCTTGGTCAGGCTCACCTTTAGAAAGTCAGGGTTGTTTTTGGTGTCATTTCCGGCCAGATCGTTTCCCTGACTGTCGACAAGAGCAATGTTGTCACTTGTCAGCCCTGTAACAGACTTAGCAACCAAATTCTGTATCCCCGCTATTTGTCTTTCTGATAGAGTGGAGCCCTGTTTCATATGGATGATAACTGATGCGGTTGCCTGTTCTTTCTCCTGTAGGTAAAACACCTGTTCACTGGGCATTGTAATAGTTACTACTGCATCCTTAACCCCGTCCAATGTCTTTATGCTGGCTGCAATTCTCTCCTGCAGCTGCATATTGGCATATTGCTTTCTTTCGTAGTCTGTGGTCAACATGCTACCGCCTTTTTCAATCAAATAATAGCTTAATCCGCTTTTGGGATATCCCTCTGTAGCCAATGCCATTCGGATGCGAGCTTCGTCCTCTTTTAAAACCATTATGGAATTGTCTCCCTCCGTTTTAACTTTGACGCCCATTTCTTGTAGCTTTGCCAGGATTTCCACAGTTTCTGTTTGAGCCAATTGATCAAAAATAACTACGTACTCTTCTGTATTCAGAAAAATACTAAAAAAGAGAGCAACCACTAAGATCATTACGATTCCTATAATGACTGCTTTTTTCAGTTTATGCGGAGCACTGCTCCAAAATTGTCTAATTTTATCCGGGGCTTTTTTTAACTGCTCATTCATTAATGCGATCCATTCTATTCGTTATAATTTATAGATTGATTCTCATAATTTCAGAATAAGAATCCAATAGTTTATTTCTAAGCTGAACCATAGTTT
>JAQUJQ010000159.1 GCA_028680875.1 Eubacteriales bacterium | reverse complement strand
TCGTGTTCCCCAATCTGTCCGAGCTGGAGGCCGGGGATGTCGAGGGAATCTGGCGCTATGCGGTGGAGCCGGAGCTGGACCGTTATACCTCTTATGTGTTTGAGGATGTCTGCCGTCAGTACCTGCGCCGGGAGAACCAAAAAAACGCACTGCCCTTCCGTTTCACGCAGATTGGACGATGGTGGAACAAGACTGATGAACTGGATATCATGGCGACAGATCAAAAAAAGTCAAATTTTCTGCTGGGTGAATGCAAGTATAAAAACGCTGCATTTGATCTCTCTGACCTGACGAAAATGCAGGAAAAGTTTACGCTGAAAAACAAAAATGGCCGACTGTATTATTGGCTGTTCTCGAAAAGCGGCTTTACCGACGAGGTTGTATGTGCTGCAACGGAACAGGACATCCATCTGGTGACGGCGGAGCAGTTGATCGAATAAAAGTGAAAGCCGGTTACCGCACCAACCACCCATAATCCTGTCTGCAATCCACGATATAATCAACATACACTGATTGATCCTTAATCTGATACAGAATCAAATACCATTTCTCAACGAACATCTTGTGATACTTGTTCAACGGGATAAATTCCGCGTTGAGAAAAGGAAATCGCTCCGGAATAGTGGAAAGGGAGCGAATGGCATCCATCATTTCATTTTTTGTTCTGCGGGCAGCAGTGGGGCTTTGCTGAGCCAGAAAACGAACATGAACCGCCAGCATCTGACGGGCACGGTCGGAAACAATCACCTTATATGGAGGTTTCTTTTCCATGTTCCACCTCATCTATTATGCTTTCTAAATAGCTGTCCAGCTCATCCGGCGTTACTCCGGTGCGACCAGCTATTCGATCTTCCTCAACGGCTAGCAGTTCTTCGCGCAACTTGAGCATTTTTTCTCGACGGGTAAACGTATCTATATCCATGACCACGAGATCACCCTCGCCGTTTTTGGTAAGATACACAGGCTCCCCGGAGGATTTGCACAAGGCCGCAATTTCATTATAGTTCTGCCTGATAGTTGCAGACGGTTTAATCTTCATGGTATCAACTCCTTGTAGTAACATTCTAATCATATTATATCCATTTCATGCTATGAAATCAATCAACAATTTGGTTACAGCTGGTTTTCTTGTATTTTCTTATTAATCCGCTTGGCCTCAATTCTAAAGCAGATCATATAAATGCCCCAAAAGATTGCAGCAATACCAATTGCAATAAGAATGTAAGTTACTATGGCACCGGCATTTCTTTCAATCCACCCGGCGGAAAACGCAGTAACCAGATAAACAACTGTGCCAATTGACATGTGTATCAGTATTTTTAAAGTGATAGAGAGATTTTCTTTTTCATAAACAAGCGACGGCACAGAAAAACCAACAGCAATAACGATAAAGCAAACAGCAAGTGTCAACAAATCCGAGCCGCTTCGCTGGCTAAAAAAAGCATTAGCGCCACCGGAAAAGACAGAAGCGATAAACAGCATGGATACAAAAGCGAAGCAACCTATAGCGACACCAAACGCCACTTTCCCAATTATCTTTTTCATTTGCTCAACTCCTTATAGTCCAAGATATTTTTTGAATGCAGGAAGATATTTCCGTGAGATGTAATCCTTACCGCCGTTTTTTAAGACAAGCAGCATTATTCCACCTATGGATGGCTCGACACAATCCAAATATCGTAAATTTACCAAGACGGATTTGGAAATCCTCATAAAGTTGCCTCCAAGTAGATTTTCAAGCTCATATAGTCTCTTTCCACAGCTATATTTTTTTGTCTTGCAATAGACAATAAGCTTTTCATTTTCCACTCGTACCATGTAAATTTCATCCGGCCGTAAGATTACGATGCGTTCGTTATCAGAAACAGTTATAATGCTTTCCGTTGCGTTATCAATGAGCGCAGCGATCTGGTTTACCTCGGTTGTTAGCTCATTTGTATAAATAACAACATACGGCTCTTTAATTTCCGTAGATATTCTGACTTCAACTTTCATTTACATCGCCCCTCTTTCTGCAGGCTAGTATAGTATAAGTCCGTATTATCATTTTGTCTGTATTTTTTCGGTAAGTGGTCATTTTTGAAAGGTGAAATGCGAAAAAAATATTAAGTAAAGAACTCTACTGCAGCAGCGATAACCTGCTCCATTCCACCGGGAATCGTAAAGCGGTGATCTGCACCCTTGACCTCAATCAGTTTTACACCGAACTGTTTTGCAAAGCGCCTTACCTCTGTTATTGGAACAATCTCATCTGCATCACCATGAATCATTGCAAGTTCTGCCATGTCCGGCCGACAGAGTTTAAACACATCATGAGCCTGAAGATCGTTGCAGAACTCCCGTGTAATCTTTAGAGGACGGATAAAGCCATAATCCATTATGATATAACCCTGTCTGTCCATAAGTGTGTATTGTTCCGGAGTGGCATTGTTTTTGAACAATTCCGGCATACTGACAGCTGCACAACGCAGGAAGGATTTATTTCCGATATGTGGTCGTGTTGCCAGATAAATCAGATTTATATATGCACCGAAGCTGGATGAAAAGTAGGCAATCTCCGCTTTAGGCATGAGTTCATGTACATGAGCTTCGATTGCAGCAAGATCATCAAGACAGTTGGATATTCTGAGACGCTCACCGTCTACGGGACTGTTACCGTGGGCAGGAAAATCAAAGATGTAAGTACCTATGCCGTACTCCGGCAATACCGATGCAACTGCCTGCGCAGCCGGACTTTCCTTACTACTTCCAAAACCATGGCTGAATATAACAACCGTTTTTTCATTTCCGTTTACTTTACTCAGACATGGGATAATGTAACCATTACTTCCGTTTATGGTTTCTTTTTTCATGATGTCCTCCTGCTTTTTTATATTACAACAATTATAGCGTATATCCTCTCACAGGGCAATTATTAACAATAGCTGTTATTTATTCGGCCTATGTATTATTGAAATAAAAGTAAAAGTATTCTATATTATAATCAGAGGTTTATTGTTTTGTATATGAGGATGGTATATGGAATTTAAAGAATTGTTTAATAACATGCAAAATAACGGAGATAAAGATAAAGCAATAAAAATGAGTTCATATATGCGAAATAAATTTCCGTTTCTAGGTATTTATACACAAAAACGCAGAGCATTGTGCAAGGATTTTTTCACAGAATTAAAAAAAAATCAACAAATTGATAGGAATTTTGTAAATGTCTGTTGGGAACAGCAGCACAGAGAATTTCAATATATTGCCGTGGATTACCTATCACTTATGCAAAAAATTCTTGTTCCTGCCGATGTTAAAGAGATTAAAAAATTAATACTATCAAAATCATGGTGGGATACGGTTGACGGACTTGATTCGATAATCGGAAGTATTGCACTTACTTATCCGGAGGTGAATGAAACCTTGCTTATATGGAGTATGGATGATAATATCTGGCTGAGACGTGTTGCCATAGATCATCAGCTTTCAAGGAAAGAAAAAACAAATATCCAACTTTTGGAGACGATTATTAAAAACAACTTTGGACAAACGGAATTTTTTATAAATAAAGCTATCGGCTGGAGTTTACGGGATTATAGCAAGACGGATCCGGATTGGGTTAGGGATTTTATCAATAGATATCATGATAAACTTGCACCGTTAAGTATTAAAGAAGGAAGCAAATATCTATAATTATCTATAAAATTTGTATAGTAATATCATTTAATAATACAGCATAACTATCATCAGGGGTGAGGCAGAAGTGAAAAAGAAAAAAATAATAACAATTATTATATTGCTGATCGGTATTTTATATTACGGAATTGATGAATTCGCAGGAGGAGATTTATACGGGCCATACAAAGTGTTAAAGGTTGTGGATGGAGATACGATTGTATTAGATATTGGAGGTACTGAAGAAAGGGTAAGGCTAATAGGAATTGACACACCGGAATCTGTCCATCCGGATAAAGAGCGGAATGTTCCCTATGGTAAGATTGCATCCGAGTATACCAAATTCATGCTGGAAGGAAAAGAAGTGGAGATTGAACTGGATGTAGAAGAACGGGATCGGTATGGCAGGATGTTGGCTTATGTTTATCTGGATGGGGAAATGTTTAATAAAACACTCCTCCGGGAAGGGCATGCAATGGTCAGTACCTATCCGCCTAATGTGAAGTATGTGGAAGAGTTCACGGCTCTTCAGGAAAAGGCACGAAATGAAGGAAAGGGTTTATGGGAGTAAATTATGAGTTATTTAATTAAGCCAATGCAAGTAGGGACTTTGTATTTTAAAAACCG
>JAQUJQ010000158.1 GCA_028680875.1 Eubacteriales bacterium | reverse complement strand
TTTATCTCAGTGCTTATCTTAAGAAATATTGAAAAAAGCCGATATCATGTAATGAGAACACTTAATAGGCAATATTATGGAATCAGGAAGGGGAAATTGTTATGACAATAGATGATGCAACAAACAAAAAAATCGCTTCTATTAAAAATAATGTTTCTGACATTCAAAATGTGACCCTTGACTATAAGCAATTAATCCACGATGTGTTTAACAAAATCAAGTCAGTAGACGGCATTTCAAATAAAACAAACCTGCTGGCTATCAATGCCTCAATTGAGGCAATTCATGCATCGGATCTGCTTGCCAGTTTTGAGCAAATCGTAACCAATAATTTATTGATACAGGCAAGAATCATTGCAAAAATTATTGAACATGATCCTGACTTTTTTAATAGAGATGGAGTTCAGTTTGGAAAAGACTGCGACTTAGAAGAGTTCTTTATTACGGATGACCAAGGCATCGTTCAATTTACAAATTCATCGGTATGGAAAAATACCAAACTAAATTCTTCAGAAATATTAAGGATTCTTAAAGATCCCAAACTGGAAATTGCATTACCTTCTACCGGAAATCAATTGGACAGTAAGCAATTCAAAGTTGTAGGCATCGGAAGAATCGACCAGCCCGGTATAATACAGTTAGGAACCCATTTTACCAGGCCTTCAGGCCAACTGGCTATTGACGGCTTTGGTGTGGTCGCAAGAGAAGCAAAAAGACTGGCTGATGTATCAAAAGATATTTCTTCAAACATTACAAAGTTAACAAGTGAAATGGGAGATAAAATTACGGAGCTCCATCAATTATCGGAAGGCTTGGCAGAAGCCATTGAAAAGGTAGAGAATTCTGAGGGAATCGGCAGAATAAAATCAGTAACTGCCTCTTTAGAGAATAGTTTATTGGAAATAAGAAAATATTTTAAGAACATTCTCTCCCCCTTAACTGATTTGATTAATATTGTCAGGCAAACTAAACTCCTTGGCGTCAGAGCGGCAATTGAAGCAGCTCATTCTACAAACGATAAACTAGACTTTGATAATTTGCTCAATATTCATATGACAGCAGAAGCGAAGCTTTCAGCAACTTTAATAGAAATAAATCCCGATATAACCTGCGAAGACTTGGTTGGGATAGCCAAGTATATGGGAGTAGGTGAATTTTGGATCACAGATGAAAACGGTGTGGTTGACCTTACTAATATTGAAGGCGGCAAGGGATTTGTTTTTAAAAACGAAGGGCAAACTGCACCATATATGAAGATTCTTATCAATCCTGACCTTGTAGTGACTGCTCCTCCCTCAAGGAGAACTCTTGATAATAGAGTATATAAATTTGCTGCTGTAGGCAGGAGAGGGAAACCCGGGATCTTCCAAATCGGAAATCTATCAAAAATGTACGGGGAAAGTGCAGCGAAAGGTTTTTCTGAAGTATCAAAGCAGATAAAAAATTTAGCGGAGCAATCAAGGGAAATCACCCTGGAAATTGAAGAAATGATCAATAACATGGATTTTAAAGCTCAAAAGGCTCTACTATCCATACGTGAAGTAAATAAACAATTATCTTGACATTAAATGACCCCCGGAACTACACTTAAAGTTAAGGGGGTATAACTATGTTAAAACAAACTATTGGGGTATTTAATGATTCTTTTCCGCCCACCATCGATGGTGTGGCAAATGCTGTTGCAAACTACGCTTTAGAAATCCAGAGAAACCATGGAAACGCTGTGGTAGCTACGCCCTGGTACCCGGGAGTCACGGATGATTACCCCTTTGAAGTAATTCGCTATTCCAGTGCAAATGTCAGTAAAAAATTAGGGTATCGTGCCGGAAATCCATTTGACCCTTCTGTATTAAAACATTTGAAAAAAATGGATATGGATATTATACATAGCCACTGTCCCTTTTCATCTACCGTATTGGCGAGACTTCTACGTTTCAGTAACAATATACCTATAGTTTTTACCTATCATACCAAGTTTGATATCGAGTTTGAAAAAGTCCTCCCTTATAATCCGGTAAAAACCGCATCGGCTAAATTCCTGTTGACCAACATTAATGCCTGCGATGAGGTATGGACAGTATCCCATGGAGCAGGAGAAAATTTGAAAAGCTTCGGGTATAAAGGTGATTACATAATAATGGAGAACGGTACTGATTTTCCTAAAGGCAAGGCGGATCCTGATTTAATATCTAAGATAAAAAAGCAGCATAATATTAAAACCGGTATTCCCATTTTCTTATTTGTTGGTCGAATGATGTGGTATAAAGGCAACCGCCTGACCATAGACAGTTTAAAAATTGTAAAGCAACGGGGATATCCCTTCAAGATGCTTTTTGTCGGAGATGGAATTGATCGTCTCGAAATCCAAAACTATGCCAGGAAATGCGGATTGGAGGATGACTGCATCTTTACCGGCCCAATATATGACCGGGAGATAGTCCGTGCCTATTTCAGCCTTGCAGATCTATTCCTTTTTCCATCTACCTATGACACCAACGGAATTGTTGTAGCAGAAGCAGCCGCCTGTTCATGTCCCAGCCTGCTTATTGAAGGAAGCTGTGCTGCTGAAAAGGTTACCAATATGAGAAATGCACTCCTTGCTGAAGAAAACGCAATGAGCATAGCAGATGCCATCATATTTGCCTTTAAAAACCCGGATATAATGCAATGGATCGGTGAAAATGCTGCAGATGAAGTGTATTTATCCTGGAAAGATGCAGTAGCAAAAGCTTATGACCGCTATCAAATAGTTTTGGATAATTATCATGCACAAAAAGACCTTCCCTCCAGGCGATTAGCCTTCCTTGAGGAAATTCACAATCTAAAAGCTGAATTCGGATTTAAGGAGGAAGCTATAAAAGACATAATTAGACAGATTAAAAAAGGAAGCTGAATTGCCTTATTTTCTTATTTCACTTAAAATTCTGAAAAAAGCCTTTTATTATTCTGATAAACATGTATAATGGTTGTGAAACCAGTTTCATTTATTTTATGATATGAAGCGAAAAGGAGCGTGATTTGTATGTATACCTGTGACGTAAAAAGA
Source organism: Eubacteriales bacterium (assembly GCA_028680875.1). Taxonomy (GTDB): domain Bacteria; phylum Bacillota; class Clostridia; order Peptostreptococcales; family Anaerovoracaceae; genus JAQUJQ01. The sequence goes on along the minus strand of JAQUJQ010000158.1, from coordinate 1,239 downwards.
ATGGAAGACAAGATCTTAACCTTCAGCAAATATGGAGATGCCGGACATGGTGGCATTACCAGATACTCTTTATCTCCGGAAGCCCTTTTGGCAAGAGCAGAATTCAAAAAGAGAATGGAAGCGATCGGAGCGACAATCGAAGTCGATGACGTAGCTAATATGTACGCAACAATCCCGGGATCCGATCCTAGCGCAAAGAGAATCGTTATGGGGTCTCACGTGGATTCCGTAAGGAACGGCGGCAACTATGACGGTATACTGGGTGTTATGGGTGCTATGGAAGTCCTTGAAACCGTCGTAGCCGAGAATATCCCCCACAAGCATCCTCTTACAGCTATGATCTGGACCAATGAGGAAGGCTCCCTTTATCCTCCCGCAATGATGGTGTCAGGCATCGTTTGTAATGACTATCTGCCGCCGGCAATTTCGAAAAACTTTAAATTTGAAAACATGATGGCTTCCAAAAGTGTGATCGATCGTACCTCCACCTTTGGCGAGGCCCTGGAAGCATCCGGATATAAAGGAGACAAGAAATATAGGTTGAATCCGGATAAATACAAGGCCATGTTTGAGCTCCACATAGAGCAAGGTCCTATTCTCGAAGATGCAGGCAATGACGTAGGTGTGGTTGACTGTGTGCTTGGAATGTTCAACTACAGGATCAAATTCTACGGCCAGTCAGCCCATGCGGGTACGTTCCCGATGCACAAGAGAAAGGACGCTTTGCATGCAGCAGCTCAGGCGCTTTGTTATCTCCACGAGGAGATCGATAAGCTGGGAAGGCCTGAACTTGTATACACTACGGGCGAGATTGTATGTCATCCTTGCGTCCATACAGTTATTCCAGATTTTGTCGAGTTCTCTCTGGATGTAAGACATGAAGATCCTAAGGTCCTCGAACAGGTTCTTAATATTGTCAAGAGCCTGGAGAGCAAAGAATGGGCCAAATGCAAGTGTGAAATAAAAGAAGCCTGGGCAAGAGATACGGTTTATTGGAATAAGGAGTTGGTAGGCTTTGTGAAAGAAGCTGCCGAAGAATCAGGGATCAAACATCAGTACATACACTCAGGAGCGGGCCACGATGCTCAGTTTGTGAGCTATATGATGCCTACAACCATGATCTTTGTAGTATCAAAAGATGGCTTGTCCCATTGTGAACCTGAATATTCGACTCCGGAACAATGCACCGCAGGAGCAACTGTTATGCTGAACGCTGTCTTAAAAGCCGATGCAAAATAA
>JAQUJQ010000157.1 GCA_028680875.1 Eubacteriales bacterium | reverse complement strand
GAAATGTTCGTTCTGTGGCAAGCCTCAAGATCAAGTACGCCGACTTGTTGCAGGACCCAGTGTATATATATGTGATGAATGCATAGAGCTTTGTCAGGACATCATAAAAGAAGAATTTACAAGTATGCAGGATGGGGATTACGATTTTTCGGATCCTCTTTGTTTGCCTAAACCTAAGGAGATAGCTGCAGCTTTAGCAGATTATGTCATTGGACAGGAGGATGCTAAAAAAGCTTTGGCTGTTGCCGTGTACAATCATTATAAAAGAGTGAGCCCTATGGGGGCCATCGACGAAGATGATGTGGAAGTCCAAAAGAGTAATATTGTTATGATTGGCCCCACCGGCTCAGGAAAGACCTTGTTGGCTCAAACTCTTGCAAAGATTCTTAACGTTCCTTTTGCAATTGCTGATGCAACAGCACTTACGGAAGCAGGTTATGTTGGAGAAGATGTGGAAAACATCTTATTAAAGTTGATTCAAGCTGCAGATTATGATGTAGAAAAGGCACAAAAGGGTATAATATATGTTGATGAAATCGATAAGATTGCACGAAAGTCCGAAAATCCATCCATTACAAGGGATGTAAGCGGGGAAGGGGTCCAGCAGGCTCTGTTAAAAATTCTGGAGGGTACTGTTGCCAGTGTACCTCCACAAGGTGGCAGAAAACATCCCCACCAAGATTTTATACAGTTTGATACCACTAATGTTCTGTTTATCTGTGGCGGTGCATTTGACGGTTTAACGCAGATCATTCAAAGACGAATTGGTGAAAAGACAATCGGGTTTAATTCGGATATAAAAATCAGTAACGTAGAGGGAACAGAGATTCTGAAAAAAGTTCAGGCGGAGGACCTGTTAAAATATGGATTAATTCCTGAATTCGTAGGTAGGCTGCCTGTAATGGTCACCTTAGAGGAACTTTCAAAAGAGTCTTTAGTTCGTATAATAAAGGAACCCAAAAATGCAATTTTGAAACAGTATAAAAAACTTTTCCTTATGGATGGTGTAGAATTAGAAGTTGAAGATGATGCTATTATCCGTGTTGCAGAAAAGGCAATTGAACGAAAGACAGGGGCAAGGGGATTGAGAAGCATATTGGAACACATCATGACGGATATCATGTATGAGATCCCATCCAGGGATGATATCAGAAAATGCATTATTACCAAAGGAACCATTGATTATGATGCAGGACCGGCTCTGGTGTTAACAGACACAAAGCAGATCGAAAAAAAGGATAAGAAAGAGACTGCATCGTAAATAAAAACAGACGGCTCCGCCGCCTGTTTTTCAAATGAGGAGGATCGGATATGACAGAAGATAATAAAAAAATGGAAATAGAAGAAATCATGCCCATGATTCCTCTGCGGGGGCTATCTATATTCCCATCTATGGTTTTACATTTTGATATCGGCAGGGAGAAATCAATAAGTGCATTAGAAAAAGCAATGATGATGAACCAGATGGTCTTTTTAACGACGCAGATGAATCCGGATATGGATTTACCAACACAGGATGATTTTTATCAAATTGGAACCATTGCAAAAATCAAGCAAATGCTTCGTCTTCCCGGAGATACCATCCGGGTATTGGTTGAAGGAATCAGCAGGGGCAAAATTGAAGACTATATTTTTGAAGTCCCATATTTTAAATGCAAAGTGGCAATCATAAAGGAAGAGGAATATGATAAGTTGCCGCCCCGTATTGTGGCACTAATGCGGACAGTTTTAACTTCTTTTGAAGAATATCTTGCTATCAATCCCAAGGCAGCGGAAGAGATTTTTCCGTCAGTTGCCTCAGTTGAGCACCCCGGACGGTTAGCGGATGTAATCACTTCACATTTGGATATAAAGATTGAAGAAAAGCAAGAGATATTAGAAGCATTTGATATAGAAAGAAGACTGGAAATTCTCAGTGCGATTTTACACAAGGAGATTGAAATCCTCAACATCGAGCATGCTATCACCAGCAAAGTCAGAACCCAAATCAACAAGAGCCAGAGAGAGTACTATCTTAAAGAACAGCTTAGGGTAATTCAAGAAGAGTTAGGTGAAGAGGTTGAGATAGAGGATGAGATTAATGACTGGCTTAAGCAACTGAAGAAACTTAAATTACCATCGGCAATTTCTAAAAAGGTTGAAAAGGAAATAAAGAGGTTAACGAAAATCCAACCTGCCTCTGCTGAGGGGGGCGTTATTCGAACATATGTCGAATGGATTTTAGCGTTGCCCTGGAATAAAACATCTAAGGACAATCTGGACATCACTGCTGCAGAGACTATCCTAAATGAGGATCATTATGGTTTAGACAAAGTAAAGGAAAGGATTTTGGAGTTTCTTGCTGTAATGCAGCTTTCTAAAAGCATGAAGGGCTCTATTCTTTGTCTGGTTGGACCACCGGGAACAGGTAAAACTTCCATTGCCAAATCTATAGCTCGTTCTATGAACAGGAATTTTGTACGGATGTCTTTGGGTGGAGTTCGAGATGAAGCAGAAATCAGAGGACATAGAAGGACCTATATCGGTGCTATACCGGGACGAATTATTTCGGCGATAAAAGACAGCGGAACAAATAATCCGGTTTTTCTCTTTGACGAAGTGGATAAAATCGGAGCTGATTTTAGGGGGGATCCTGCATCTGCTTTGCTTGAAGTTTTAGATCCGGAACAAAATAAGGAATTTACAGATCATTATCTTGAAATACCTTTTGACCTTTCTAAGGTGATGTTCATTACCACTGCAAATACAACGGAAACGATTCCGAGGCCATTGTTGGACCGGATGGAAGTGATCCAGGTTGCCGGTTACACGGAAGAAGAAAAGGTAAAGATAGCAGAACGGTATTTGGTTCCTAAAAAGATAAAGGAACACGGTTTAAAAAATGAAAATCTCTCTATATCAGAGCCGGTTATAAGAACCATAATCAATAACTATACCAGAGAATCCGGAGTACGTAATTTGGAACGAGAAATTGCCAATGTTTGTCGTAAGGTGGCAAGGCAGATCGTTGAAGAAAAAAAGCAAACTGTAACGATATCTACAGCGAATATTGAAAAATTTATTGGTAAAAAACGCTATCATTATGATAAGATAGAAGGAGAGAATGAAATCGGAGTTACTACCGGCTTAGCTTGGACCATTGTAGGAGGGGATACCTTATCCATTGAAACCACCGTTGTACCCGGTACCGGTAAATTGGTACTGACTGGTCAGTTGGGTGAAATAATGCAGGAGTCAGCTAAGGCAGGTATAAGTTATATTCGTTCCAGAACTGAGGCACTTTCGATATCGGAAAACTTTTATAAGGAATGTGACATTCATATTCATATACCTGAAGGTGCAACACCAAAGGATGGGCCTTCTGCCGGTGTAACAATGTGTACCTCGGTAATTTCAGCCTTGACGGAGATTCCCGTAAGAAAAGATGTGGCCATGACGGGAGAGATAACCTTGCGTGGAAAAGTACTTCCTGTCGGAGGTATTCGTGAAAAAGTATTGGCAGCTCACAGAGCGGGTATCAGAAAGGTCTTGCTCCCAAGAGATAACCAGGTAGATATAGAAGAAATCCCGGCAAATATACGTAGAAGACTGGAATTTGTATTAATAGATAACATCGACCAGGTGTTGGAGGAAACTTTGGTGAAATAAATATGATCATAAAACAAGTGATACTGGTGGCGGTAACCGGAAAACCATCTCAATATCCTAAGGATGATAAAAAAGAGATTGCAATTGTCGGACGATCTAATGTTGGAAAATCATCGCTGATCAATCGGCTTTTTAATCAAAAATTGGCTAAGGTCAGTAGTAGCCCTGGGAAGACCAGAACCATCAATTTTTATGAGATTAATGAAAGATTTCGCATTGTAGATTTACCCGGTTATGGATATGCTAAGGTTAGCAAATCCATCAGTAAAAATTGGGGCGATATGATTGAAGCTTATTTAAAGGAACGGCCCAATTTGATTAAAGTGATACAGCTTGTGGACATTCGCCATGCACCCACCCAACAGGATATTCAGATGTATGAATGGATGAGGTACTATAGAATGGATGGCCTTATTGTTGCAACAAAAATTGATAAAGTATCAAAAAATGAACTATTAAAGAATATGGGCATTATACGAAAAAATCTTGGACTTTCTGAAAAAGATAAGATAATTCCCGTTTCCGCTTTAAAACGGACCGGCATGGATGATTTAATTAAGGAACTGGAGGAGTTATTGGAGGAGTAGAAATGCAATTTATTTTCATGCGGGTACTATTAAAAAGGATTCGGGCCATACCATCTTTTTTGAG
>JAQUJQ010000156.1 GCA_028680875.1 Eubacteriales bacterium | reverse complement strand
AAGTGATGACCTCGATATCCCATATTCTTCACATATCTCCAGCTGGGTCTTGCCTGAGTCTAAATATGCCCGCACTACCTTGTACTTGAAATCTACGCTATACCTTCTCTGTTTCTTCTCCATGTTATGACCTCTTGTTTTTTTATTTGGAGGTCAACTTGTTTTCCTGGCTTCCTTTATTGCATTTAGTTTATCAAAAGGACATCTAGAGGCGCTAACTATTTTGGAGGAGGTGATCGCAATGATTAACCAGATCACCGTTAACAAACTCCGTGAAATGCGGCTTGGTACTATGGCTGATGCCCTTAAATCTCAATCTGGAGATGAGGCCTATGATACACTTTCTTTTGATGATCGCTTCGGAATCCTTGTCGATGCGGAATGGTCAAAACGACGTTCAGTAAAGCTTCAAAAACTGATATATAATGCTGGATTTGCCGAAACCAAAGCCTGTATCGAGGGTATCGACTATCTACCTGACAGAGAACTCGACAAATCATTGATCCTGAAGTTATCATCTTGCACCTACATAAACGAAGGGCGACATCTCATCCTCAAAGGGGCTTCCGGATGTGGCAAGACCTATCTTGGCTGCGCTTTCGGCAATGCGGCATGCAGGAGTTATATATCTGTCAAATACATCAGACTACCGGAACTTCTAAATGATCTTGTAGTTGCCAGGGGCGAAGGAACCTTAAAAAAAGTCATTGCTTCCTACCGTAAGGTTGGTTTGCTGATACTGGACGAGTGGTTGCTTAAACCTCTGACTACGGATCAGGCAATGGATCTTTTTGAGATAATTGAAGCTCGAACTCGCCGGGGTTCAATGATTTTCTGCACACAATTCGATCCTCGTGGTTGGTATGACCGTATCGGTACTGAGACAGACGGAACCGTTTCTGAGGCTATCATTGACCGTATTAAGCACAATGCCTATGAAATACACATGAAGGGCAAAATCTCAATGCGTGAGTATTACGGCATCCAACATCAGCAGACCGCTGAATTCGATGAGGAAATTAATACACCGAAAGATTAGCAGTTACCATAGTTGAGGAGGTCATCCAAGTGGTGGCCTCCCTACTGAGACGGTTGGCCTTATTCACTGTTTTGATTGGCCCTAACTCACGATAAAGTGGTCTTTTAAGACCGAAATATTCAAACAGCGGAATCAGGCTGAACACCTTTTTACAATCGGTGCATAGAAATCGCTGAATGTGAAGCCCGCCCTTAAGCCATTGGCCAAGCACATATACTTTTTTGCGGTGATAGCTGCTGTGGCGATGAAATTTTCCACTGGCTCCGCAGGTCTGGCAATACGAGGGGCGAACTGTTGAAGGCAATTTTCCGGTAGAGAGATACTCTAAACAAGCCTTTTCAGAAAGACGATAATGCATTATTCTAAAATTGCATGAAAGGTTGGTGTAGGCGGGATGCATTTGGAAGGTTCAAATCTCAACGGGATGCGTTCCGCTAACTTTCATGCCCTCTCAATAAAAAGATTACCGGAACCGACATCTTTTGTGAACTCCTCCGCCACTTAACTACGAATACTATCCTGTATTTTTACCGCCATTATTTCTGAGCGGGGACAAGTTATTAACACTTTTTTTAGCCGATTGGTCAGAATATGCTTTCATGAGCAATAGTCACGGATTCAGGTCTTTGCTTTGAATCCCTTTCGCTGTTAATTTTATTATTTATGGAACTATTCATTACCTATTATGTTTGTGATTCTAAAACTATCCAAACTCCGCTTGAATAAGGGTTCCCAGTACTGTTTTTCAGTTTCCCTATAGCTTATAGTCAGAGCTATTGACCTATCATAATTTTGAAATTCATAAGTCCATACTAATACTGGTGGTCTATCTGCCAGTTGCCGATGGTAACTAAAGACTACAGCGGTCATATCATTAATTATCTCAACTTTTGGAGGGTACCATTCTAACATTTTCATACCTGGGTTTTCTTCAATTTGTTTTTGGATGGTATTACGCATTTGTTGTGATAATACGGAAAGCTCTTTTTCCGATAACGTAAAATGTTCGGATAATTTGGAAAAATCACCCGGTTCTCCCAGATGGGTATTAACAAGAATGCAGCTGTATTTATCTTTATCTTTTTGCCTGAAAATAACTCCCTCATAATTGGATGGCGAAAGGCCGACAGCTTTTCGATAGGCTTCCACAGATTGCCTATCTGCCTGATTTTGAATTTCCATACTATTAGGTATATCAATGCTCCCTATTTCTGGTATTGAAATTCGACTCATATCGGAGGATACTGGAGGAAGTGACAAAGGTATTTGGGTATCCGAATAGGTATTTAAATATGATAGGTAATCTGGAGGAGAAAAAGATTGGGCACTAACCAGGAACAAAATAAATGCTCCTATGGCTGTTACTAGCCAATATTTCCATCTAGTATTTTTCTTAAACGCTAAAATAATGAATCCGACCAATGCGATAATCATAACCAGGAAGCTAATTACTAATAATTTTAACCACATTGTCCACATTAAAATTCATCCTTTCGAGTAATTGAAACAAATAATGACGGTATTTAACTAATCCCGATTCCAAAGAAACGATGATACCTCCTATAATTCATTAGTCCTTTACAACCCTATAAACAATAAATCCCAATGTGCCCGCAAAGGCGATATACCAGATAACGGTAGCCCGGTTACGTCTATGCCATATATCCTTAACTTATTTACCTGTTGTAGCCTTTTCACCATTTTTTAAACATGCCACTTCCCATCCGCTATATATTGTCTCTCCAAAACTTCCATATAGTTCATACCAATGATTGCTTGTCCAGCGGTCAACTTTATGTACGATTTTACTTTTGTCATCAATTGTTTGGGTCGTTTTATAATCCCACCTAAACACCCAGGCTCCTACAAGCAAAAGCAAAATTAATGCTGGAATAATCGGTATCTTTTTATAAAACGGCTTCTCCGGTTCCCTATAATAACTCATATCGGATTCGTTTCTTTCAAACGTAGAGCTTGAATCAAGTTCGTTTACATCAATATCTATAATATTTCTGCCGCGCTGGTCAGACGGCTCTGCAGCGGGATTGCCGTTACAGCCAAAAGTGGTACATCCTCTGCCTTCGTTCCAACACTGCCGGTGATGGAGTGTACTGCAGGCTGAACAAAATACTACCGACTCACTTGGTTTAATTGGAGTTTGACAATATGGGCAGATTTTGCCGATTATATCACTCAAACCAGTCATCTCCCCTCTCGTTCATTGATCTGAATAAAACCGAACGAAAAAATTATGCCTAATTAAACATGCTCAAGAAACTAAACTTTAGCGAGCATCAATCCAGATCATTTCAGCAATGTATTTGTTACCGTCTTCTATTTCACCTGAATCCGTGAACTCGATTTATAAAATACCTCGAAAGTACAAGTAATCAATGGTAAAATAGAGTAAATGAGGTATAATCCGCATTTAATTTATTCACCCGAGGTGTTGAGCATGAAATTTACTATCGAGTATACCGATCTGGACATAACCCCAAGCGGTGGTTTACCGCTAGTAGGTTGTTTACTAGACAAATGTTCTTTGAAAAAGCGTATGAATCTAAGTCGAGTTCCTGGTACCCCTAATCCGGCTATCAGTCACAGTGATGTGGTCTATTCCTACATTGGACTATTATGTCAAGGCAAGAATGACTTTGATCACATTGAAAATGAAAGAGACGATATTGTTTTCAGCTATGCCATGGGTATTGACCAGGTTCCCTCCTCGCCCACCTTGCGCCAGCGTTTGGATCAGGCTGCCGGGAAGGCGGGATGGGAAGAGGTTCTTTTGCTAGAATCGGCCCGTTTAATTAAGACCGTCCATGCCCCTTTAACTCCCATTGTGCTAGGTAATGGTAAGAATCAGCGTAAGTATCTGCCTTTAGATGTTGATGTTTCTCCTTTTGACAATTCCAAGACCAAAAAGGAGGGCGTATCCCGCACTTACAAGGGGTTTGACGGCTATGCTCCCAATCTGGCTTATTTAGGCCGGGAAGGCTACTGGATTAATCTTGATTTCCGTACGGGAAAAACCCATTGCCAAAATGGAACCGCCGCCTTTTTAGATGATACCTTGCGCTATGCCCAAATGATTAGCAGTACCCCGGTATTAGTAAGACTAGATTCCGGCAACGATAGTGCCGACAATATCAAAGTATTCGATAAAAAGCAGGTTGATTTTATAATCAAGCGTAATCCTCGTAAGGAATCGCTGGAACAATGGTTGGATATTGCTAAGGAAACCGGAAACAAAACCGAACCCCGCCCGGGTAAAACCGTATATACCGGCAGTATCTCTCGCCAACCGGCAG
>JAQUJQ010000155.1 GCA_028680875.1 Eubacteriales bacterium | reverse complement strand
CCATCGATAAAAACATTGATACCTGTCGTGTTGGCAATAATATCGGTTGACTCCCAGGGATCATATGTATCACCAATACCGCAGTGGCCCACGGCTACAACGCAATCTGCGCCCTCAGCCAGCGATGCATTGACTGCATTTTGAACAGCTGAGTATAATTCTTTGCCTGTGCTGTTCTCACAAAAGCCATATATGTAGTTACCCTGGCTATCTTGAAAATATTTAGGAGTGGATGAGGTAATAGATTTTGGGGTTGTTATACCCACAAACCCTATTTGGGTATCCCCATAGCCGATAATCTTGTAGGGCTTGAATACGGTGTCTCCTGTTTGAAGGCTTTTAAAGTTACACGATATAGGGTTAGCATCCAGCTTTTTCATAAGCTCGTGCAAACGATCCATGCCATAGTCGAATTCATGATTGCCCAAAGTTACAACGTCATATCCGACTTTATTCATGATATCGATTATGTATTCACCTTTGGAAAGATAGCCGATTGCACTGCCCTGAACAGTATCACCTGCATCGACAAGAGTTACTTTATCTTTCCCATAGAGTTTTTCCATTTCTATTTTATAGGCAGCAAGACCGGCATATCCAATATTGTCATCCACGCTGCAGTGAACATCATTTGTGTATAGGACCACAATTTCGCCAGAGGCATCTGCCGGTAAGACTGATCCAAATAGAAATAATGTTGTACAGAGCATAAAAATAGCCGCAACGATTCTATTTTTCATATTTACTTCCCATTAAATTGTACTTCTATTTTCAACTTTTGCTCCATGTATTGTTTAAGTGCAACAGCGTTGTTAATAACAGGCTCTTTTGAACTATAGACAAAAGTTACTATATCCTCATTATGGAGTATCTTCAGAACCTTTTCTACCTCTTGGGAGTTGCTATCCAATTCGGCAAAATATAAGCTTAGAAATGATTCCCATTTTTCCGGGTCGTGATTATACCATTTCCTTAACTCGTTTGATGGAGAAATGGCCTTAGCCCAGTGATCAATTTTCAGAATTTCTTTTGAAATCCCCCGGGGCCATAAACGATCGACCAAAATACGCATGCCATCTGCCGACGTGACTTCCTCGTAAGCTCTTTTTACTTTTAGTTCCATAATTAACCCTCTTTAAGCATGATGAACCGTTTATTACTCTAATAGGATACTATTATTGAAGCATGAGGCTTTTCTTTTGTAAAGGGAAACATTTACAGTTAAAGGATTTTGAAAACCTTACTTTTGATTAGGGGGGATGTTCTAGATGAGCCCCCTCTTTTGAGAAAATTATATCGAAATATTCCTTTAATCGAGAGCATAGCGTTTGCAAGACCTATGGAACAGGTGATACGGCGGTTAACGCATTAAAAAACGTTAGTTTAACCGGACCATGTTGCGTATATCTGCTATGAATCTGATGCTGCATTGAATTATCCAGCCTCGTATTGAATATATGGATCCCGTTTCCAAACAGAACAGTATCTCTTCTGCTTATGATATTATCCTGGCTAACCCTCCCTTTACCGGTACGGTTGATGCCGAAAGTATTGATGATAATCTAAAAACAGTCTGCAGTACCAAAAAGACTGTTTGCTTATATTTAAAGGCATCTGTTAAGAGGTGGGTGCTTTTTGTATGGGCAAATACGCGAAAAAGCAAATAGAATCATATATATATGGTATAAATTGTATACATAATGGCTTCTGTAGAGGTATAATAAACGGTAACACCGAAGAATTATTGCGCATTATACAGTCCATTCCATCACCGAAAGCCAAATAATATGCTGGTGTGGGCCGAGAAGGATACTGGTGGGAGAAAATTTGATCCTGAGTATTTTTATTTTAATGAAGTAAACCGGGCGTTAAAGAAGATAAAAGGTTAATCACCTGTGTCCGACTTATTTAATTAAACCTTTTGCTGGTGTAAAATCATATCTGGGGGGAACTTCCCCCAGATTTTGCTTTGTGGGATTATATAGGGCATTTAGTACCACTTGTGATGAGGGACGGGGTTGTTGACAGCGCTTGCTGGTTATACAGGCTATTAACAGGGTCAAAGGGACGGGGATGTATTTTTAGATGAAAGAGGGGAGTGGAATGAACTTGCTGCATATAGTGCCCAAAGAAAGGAAAAGAACAGTTCTCCTATTATTGTTGGCTGTTGTTCTGATAGCGGTTGTACTTATATTTTACTTTAATATATTTACAAAAAAAGATCATCTAGAAAGCGATTTCAGTAAGCTTTCATGGACTGAAGCTTTTGATAAACTACATACTAGAATATCGAAAGAATACGCCTTTACCCAGTGGAAGGGCGTCGATTGGGATTCTCTATACAGTGAATACAGTCCGGTTATTGCCCAAGCGCAGAACGAGGAAGATTTTGATGCGTATTATATCGGTCTGCGCAGCTATTTACACGAGATTCCGGATAGGCATGTCGGCGCCAGCAACCTGTTTGAGATCGATAATAAATATATAGGTGGAGGCTTTGGCGTAACCGTGGCAAAGGTTGGCGATGGCAGAATTATCTTCACCTGGGTAGGTGAAGGCAGCCCCGCATGGGAGGCTGGAATCCGTGCTGGCGCGGAGTTAATTTCATGGGATAAGCGACCTGCAGCAGATGCTTTGGAGGATGTAGCGACAGTATTTACGAGCATTTCTGCGACTAAAGAGGATCTGGATCTTCAGAAGCAGCATTATCTTGTCCGTGCGCCTATCGGAAAGCAGGTAAGCGTTGCCTTTCTAAATGAGGGAGAGCATGTTCCTCAAGAAGTATCCTTAACCGCCTATGATGATCAGCAGGAATCTATAAAAAGGGGTTATCCGGACGCTGTAGTTTCCGATAGGCTGAAAGACGCTATACTTGAAATCGAAAACCCTGCACCCATGCCCGAAGCTATGGTGGAGAAGAAAACACTCGCAAATAACATCTTTTATATTAGGATATGGGGCGAGTTTGATGCCGATCTGCAGCAGACAGGACAAACGCAGTCAACCCTGAAGCTGTTACAGCAAGCGGTCAACGAAGCAATCGCTGCAGACACCAAGGGGATTATCCTCGACCTGCGAAACAACCTGGGTGGATTGGATCAAATGGCAGCGGATATATTGGGGTCCTTCTATACTAAAAAAACTCTTTATGAGTACCAGAACGCCTATAATCCGAGCACGGAACGGCGGGAAATCATTATGGCGGATGCAGAGGCCGGTTCAGAAGCACTATATATAAATCCTGCGCAGCATTATTATAGCGGTAGAGTCATCGCCCTGGTGAATACAAGGTGCGTCAGCTCCGGGGAAGGGATCGCAATGGGGATTAAAAACCTTCCGAAAGGTGACGTTCTGGGCTTTTACGGAACTAACGGATCGTTTGGGCTATCTGGTTCCGAAGCCGCAATGCCAGGGGATATTACAGTCCGCTGGCCGTCTGGGCAATCCCTTGACATGAATAAGGAAATCCAGTTAGACAGTCGTAACGGCGTTGGCGGCGTCAGCCCCTCCATAAGAATTCCAATGACTGCGGAAAATGCGATGCGCGTTGCCAACGGAGAAGATGTGGAACTGGAAGAAGCAGTGCGGATACTTAGCAGCAAGTAAGCGGCCATTTGTTTTTGTTTGTAAATATCTGTGCGTCCAGGCGCAAAGCCTTCCATCGGTTGGTGAAATTGACCTTTTTAGGCGTGTATTACCGTGATAAATAATAATAACTACACAATCTTTAGTTTAGGCGCCATACATCAATATTTACTCTTGGAAGATATGAAAACTATATATTTATCTGAGGTTTAGCCCGGATTATTGGTTCCTGTATTTACTTCTAACGGTGTTCGCCAAGTGGCTGTGGGCCGAGTAAAGGTGGAAAAAGATCCCAACCCCCCTTGTTCTCAGGGGGGTATACTTTTGCGCAAAATACCATATCGCATTTGGGAGAAGTCCGGCCTGAGCCTTGTTGGGCAATATTTATCAGGAAGGTGTTGTTAACTGCAAAATAACGCTTTATAATCCATAGTAGTGTGTTATTACTTGTCAGGTAATACGGCTTTTATTCATATTAAATTATTGTGGATTGGTAGGACGGGAGGAAAGCACAAATGCCTATTACAGAATTTTTATCACGTAACGCTGAAATGTTTGGACAAGAAAAATGTCTGACGGAGATCAATATGGATCTCCAGGAGAAACATAACGTAACCTGGCTGGAATATGAACTCATCGAAAACAACCCGGCCGGGGAATACCGCCGGGACATGACCTGGCGTGTTTTTGACGAAAAAGCAAATCGACTGGCCAATCTGCTGCTCAAAAGGGGAATTAAAAAGGGAGATAAGGTAGCGATTCTGTTAATGAATTGTT
>JAQUJQ010000154.1 GCA_028680875.1 Eubacteriales bacterium | reverse complement strand
CGGGTATCTCAATTGTTATATCTTCAATAATCCTCACTTTACAGGCCAATCGCCAATTATTCCTAATTTCAAATTCTGTAAGATGTTTCTTTTCTGCCGGATCAAGAGGCCCACCGTCTCCCGTGAGGATTTTAACCCTGCATTTCCCACAGGTACCTTCTCCGGCACAAACAGCATTCAGTGGAATGGATGCCTTTCCTATACACTCCATAAGGTTGTCGCCGTAATAAGCTTCCTGTACTTTTCCCATGGGCTGAAATCTTATTATCATGATATGTTTTATCCTTTCTCTGCTCTTATATCTTTAGCTTTCCGGACAACTCTCCTTTAAGTCCCCCGGTGATAATGCTCATCATACGAATGCCCACCGCCGATATAACGATGATTTTTGTTTCTTTCACAGGTCTGTCCCAAGGGGAAATGGATACATGGTTTTTTACTGAACTGACATACACATTTCCCTCTGTTGTATCGGCAAAACCTTTAATACGATATGCATTCGGTGATAGATCCTGTATGAAATTTACAAACCCAAAATAAGGTAACTGTTCATTCGATGAAAGGATAAATGTTTTAGGCCGGCTTTCAACTGTATTTGAACTCTCTGCTCCGGGTATTTTCGGTGCAGAAAGCCTTTCTGTAATTTCCCGGAAATCAACTCTGCAATAACTGGTTACATAAATAGCGGCCTGAGGATTAATTGAGGTTAACGTATTCAAAACCTTCGTTATTAAATCTTCTTCTATCAAATCCACCTTGTTTACAATGATAACACCGCTATAGGCTACTTGTTGATGAAGTGCGGGAAGAAGATCATAATAACCCAAGAAAGTTTCTCCATCTACAACACATATTGACCCAACATAATTATATTCTCTGATTGTTTTAGGTGAAATTACTTTTAAAATCTGTGACATGCTAGAAGGGTCTGCCAATCCGGATGCTTCAATGAATAAATAGTTAATATCTTTATCGGACATTGCAATTAGGCTATTCAGAAAAGTATCTTTAATACATGCACAGAAGATTGAACCGTTAGGGAGTTCCCTCATTGTAATTCCATCCCGTTCTATTAAAGTCCCGTCTATGCATACTTGACCGAAATCATTGACAATCACACCAATTTTTTCGTCTTTGTATTCATCTAACATTGCGGAAAGTAATGTAGTCTTTCCTGTTCCCCAAAAACCGGTTAACATAATTATATTTATAGACATAATTATTTAAATTCCTTCACTTAAATACTCTTATATTATTATTTTGCATACTTCTTTATTTCAGCTATGAGTTCTTCTTTAGACGGAATTATAGAAACCCATTTTGGTTCACCATTAATACATATAGTTGGTAGATTAGTCAGTCCCATCTTTCTTGTTCGGGCAATGTCCTCACGAATGTAGTATTTATAAACTTTATAATCAGCTATATCCTTGATTTCATCGTAGATATCCTTAACGCTATTAACCATATAGGTGCAAGCGGCACATTGCTCTGGATCTAAGGTGAACAATTCCACCAATACTTTATCCAACTTACTATAGTCCGGTATATCTACTTCAATATCATCTATGATTGCAGTATAATTTTCCAACATTTTACGGGCATCTTCAGGATTCTTTACAGCTTGGGCTACTGCCACCGTATTTTCAATAGGTGTATTATAAGGCATATCACAGCCCGGACTGATGATTAAATTATTATGGCTGATATTATCAAGAATATCGATTACGGCTTTCATGTTATCCTGCTGGGTTCCTAACAACATGGTTGTGGTCAAAGGGATGTTGCCACCAAGTGTGATATCATAGCGATCAGTAACCTCCTTTGCCTTGAGCAAGTTTACATTTTCATCTACAGAGACTCCATCCGGATTAGTCTTGCACATGGCTTCAATTTGTCGTGTTGCATTGCCGCAAACAAAAAAGCATGAAAGTACATTCTTGCTCCTTATATAGTCAAAGACTGCAGAAAAGCCATCAGACAGCATGGCTTCAATATGCTTTGGAGAAACCTGGCTGACTAGGGGATCTACGACGGCAATAACATCCATACCTGCTTCAATATAATATTCCGATATTTTTATACAGACTTCAGAACAAAATTCTACAAGCTCTTTTACATACTGTGCATCTTGAACCATGTCCATAAAAATATTAGTTCCTCGTAAATGAGAGGCTAAAGTAAAAGGTCCGCATATCAATCCGTACAATGCGGTCTGGTCTCCTATAGCTTTTTTGGTCCGCCTCATGGCATCCAGAATAATGGGAATTCGTCCTGACTCCTTTGTTGGGATGGAACATCTGCATGGAATCGACTTTTCTTCTGCCAAAGGATGAGAACGTACAGAAGGTGGATTCTCTTGTGCCCAAAGAAGTTCACAACCCAGAATCTCCGCTTCTACTTGAAGATCAAAAAGAATCGGCATTCCATCCGGCATATAAATCTTATTGACCTCTAATAGGGATTCAACTAATTTGTCTCCATCCCGAAGTACCTCTTCAGCAGTGTAAGACTTCAATTTCCCTGCATGTACACCTGCGAAAGGGACCCATGGAACATCTTCAACTTCTTGATGTCTTAGGGCTTTCAACACTAAATCTTTACCCATAGATGAACCTCCATTCTTATTCTTTTGTTGATTCCTATATACTAAATAGGAGAAAAGCCGAGCATAAAAGTCTCTTTAACTGATTCTTCTTTGACAAAAATGACAACCTGCCGGATTACCTATGCATGATTCGCAATTTCGGGGGGGTAGATTACATTCTTCCTTAACGGAAAGAAAAAAACCGCCACAGCTTTTTAACGGTAACATTAACCCGCTTTTATGAAGAGTAACGTGAATCAGGCCCGGATCCACCACATGGAATAAATCTCTTACTTTGGTTACCTCCATTCCATAGTAACCGGGGCCAAAGGATTCTGATAATACAGATTCTCCGGATATTCTTTTTTCTATACTCTCTATTTGCTCTCTTAACAAAACCCTGCCTGCATCTAAAAAGGATGTACCCCAAATATCTCCATACAATTGATCTACGATTTGATCGCTGTTCACTTTACAGTCACCTGCTGTCAAAATATAAGCATAGACTCTAAGTAAGCAATTATGCCCCAGCTGTTCAAACCCATTACAAGAAAATATCCTTCCATTGATGTTCATTTCTTTTCCAATCAAACACGGTGTAAAAACAGAAAGTACTGCCTGCAATTGCAGGTTCTTGCTTACATCTTCATAAACTTGTTTGGCTCGATCCCACATTCTATTGTGTTTATCTGTTTCCAAGCCAATTCCACAAGTTTTTAAAAAGTAGAGCTTCGCTAAAGAAAAAGCATCCTTTGTTTGAATTTTAATTACATGATTTTTCATCGCCTATTGTTCTCTTTTATCTTTGCTTCTTTTTCACGTTCTTCTGCTTCCAGAATTGTATAGGCTATCTTTCCGACTAAGGTTTTAGGCAGCGATTCCCTATACTCGAATTCGTAGGGCATAGCATACCTGGCAATATTCTTCTCGCAATGAATTTTAATACTATCTTTCACCTGATTAGTTGGAGATATATTGGGTTTTAATACTATGAAGGCTTTTATTTTCTGAATCTTGTAAGGATCATTCACACCGATTACAGTAGACATAAGAACCGCTTCATGAGCATCTATAATATTTTCTAACTGAGATGGATAAATGGAGTAGCCGGAAGAGATGATCATTCTTTTTAACCGTTGCTTAAAATAGATAAAACCATCTTCATCCATAGCACCTAAATCACCGGTATGAAGCCAATTATTTCCATCAGGATGAATCTGTAGAACATGAGCCGTCTCCTTAGGATTGCCCACGTAACCAACCATAACCGTAGGGCCGTTTATGCAAATTTCTCCATCTTCCCCAAAAGGTACTTCCTCCTGGGTATTGGGCTTTACAATTTTGTAATAGGTATCCGGGAAAGGCAGTCCGATACTTCCTTCCCTGGCTATATTTTTAGGTGTAAGACAGCTGGCCGTAACACATTCTGTTGTACCATAGCCTTCACGTATCTGAACAGTTGCTCCATGTTCGATTAAAAATCTATCAACCTTCTTTTTCAATTCGATGGATAGTGAATCGCCCCCTGAAAAAACCCCTTCCAAGCAAGACAAATTTACACCTCGAATCTTTTCACTTCGGATCAGAGCTTCATACAGGGTTGGAACGCCGGCAATGTAATTAGGCTGCTTTTTTTTCAGCAATATACCGAAAGTCTGAGCATTAAATGTAGGAATCAAAATACATTTACATCCATAAGCTAATATAGTGTGTATACCGATACCTAAACCAAAACCATGAAAAACCGGCATAATTGCCAGCATGGAATGACCGGGT
>JAQUJQ010000153.1 GCA_028680875.1 Eubacteriales bacterium | reverse complement strand
TGGCTGTAACTACCTGTTCCGTTGATATGTTCTCAAAATACTGTGTAATAATGAAGAAAACTAAAACAAGAGTGGTAATCAATAGAACCGGAACCACTTTTCCTAATCGGTCGGAAACACGGCTAAACCCTTTTATAATGGTCAAGACTACTAAAACCATAAGGATAAAACTCCCGATGGCTCGATGTATACCAAGTTGTTCCTGAGCTATGGCTCCACCGGCAGCCAGCATTGAGAAATAACCGAGAAATATAAAAGATGCCACCACCCCCCCAATAATGTTCTCAACAAGCCGATTGTTAAATGGAACGATAATTTTACTCAAATCCCCTGTGTCCAAAGCTCTGCTGATCGAAACAATGATATATCCCAGGCTAATGAAAATAACAGAGATCAGGATAATTCCAAAAAGACCCTTCCCGCCAAACACTCCAAAAAATTGCCAAATTTCCTTGCCGGACGCAAACCCGGCTCCCATTAATACCCCAATGTAAAGTAATGATATCCGTAAAGGAGAAAGGGAAATTGAATTTTCTTTTTTATGATCTTCCATTAACCTGACCTTCCTGTTCCATTCCTTGAAACTGTCTTCTGCTTCTTATTCCACCCGCTGTAAAGATAATCAATCCGATCCATATAATAATGAATCCAATAAAATGAATCAGATCAAATGTTTCTTTGTAGATAAAAATCCCCAATATCAAAGCCATAGAAGGTGAAATATACTCCGTAATGCCTAGTGCTATTAAACTGATTCGGTTGGCTGCCATAGCAAATAATGAAAGAGGTATGGCTGTAAACAAGCCGGATAGAAACAATAATCCGATCTGATAGGGTTCTCCCTGCGTAAAAGCTCCTCTCCCTGTAAATTCCATATATAGAATACACGGTATTACCACAGGAAGGAGAAAGAATGTTTCATAAAATAAAGAAAGTAAGGCCGGTATTTGAAGCTTTTTTTTAATTAAAGCATAGGTTGCAAAGGTCATTGCAAGAACTATAGCTAGTAAAGGGACTTCTCCATAAGAAAAAATCATAATAACCACACCAATACCGGCAATTATAAAAGCTGCCAGCGTATATTTTTCTATTTTTTCTTTTAAGAGAATTGCACCGAAAATACATATAACTAAGGGTTCAATGTAATATCCTATGCTTGTTTGTACGATAAACCCTGCATTAACCATCCATATGTAAAGTCCCCAGTTGGTCGAAATCACGATGCCGGCAAGAATGTAAACCGGAATGGCCTCCTTCTTCTTTAATGGTTCAATAATCCCTTTCCATTTATAAACAATGAGAGAGCCCAGGAAAACCACAATACAAGCTAACACAAGCCTGTAAAACATAATCAGTAAAGAGTTGATGGGATGAAGTGATTTCCAATAGATCGGTAAAATTCCCCATACTAAGGCACAAAGGATGGCGCATGCCATCCCCAGTTCATTTTGTTTTTTTGAATGCAATAATTGATTCAATCTTGTCCACCCGTTCTGTTGATATTTGCTTACGTTTCTTTTATACTCCACTCCATGCCATTAGTCAAGAAAAAGAAAGGGAATCGCTTCTCCGATTCCCTACTTTCCGGGAATTTAATATCCTTAGAATAATCCGCTCAAAAATCCTCCCTTTTTACCATCTCCCTGGCCCTGCCATAAAAGAAAGATTACTAATACAATAAGTATCCAACTGCCGGATCCACTACTCTCGTAGCAATCATCCTTGTTTGTTCCGGTAAACCAGCCAAAGCCCCCGCATAGAATAAATACAATGATTATAATCGGCAGCCAGCTTCCCCAGTCCCAATCGTTTTCATTATGATCATAACACGTATCACTGGTTTCTTTATGCCTATGTGGATCTCTGTGGTGTTCGTAGCTCTCACGGCTAGGATCACAGTATCGATTATCTTCACCCAATCAAAAGCACCTCCATATTTCAAATTTAATATATGCTCATTCATAATATGAAGGCATACCATAAAGGGTGCTATTTGATTTTATTCAAAAGTTCAATGATATCTTGAGGAATAGGAGCTTTAAGTGACAGCCTTTGCTTAGATACCGGATGGTCAAAATCCAGCTGTACTGCATGAAGGGCCTGCCGTTCAATTAACCAAACTGTCGGCTTCCCATAAAGTACATCTCCAACCACTGGGTAGCCAAGATGCGCCATATGAACTCTGATCTGATGGGTTCTGCCGGTTTCCAAAGTAATTTCCACCCAGGAAAATGATCTTTTAAAGCGCTCCAGTACTCGATAATGTGTACAAGAAGGGTCTCCTTCTGTCATAACAGTCCTGCGTATTTGATCATCAATGGGTTTGCCGATGGGTAAATCAATTACACCCTCATCCCTTTCTAAACTTCCGTGAACCAGGGCAACGTATTTTTTTACCACACGGCCATCCTCTGCCTGCTTAAAAAAGTGATCCTGACAATAGGAATTTTTACCTACTAATAGTACACCTGATGTGTCCATATCCAACCGATTTATAAAACGGATTTTATAAGAGTCTCCCCTGTCTAACATATACTGCATGATACCATTCGCTAAAGTATGACCGGGGTGGCCTTTGGTGGGGTGAACCACATAACCGGGTTGTTTGTTGATTGCCAGCAAATCCCTGTCTTCGTATATCACATCTATTGGAATGCGTTCCGGTTGGAAGTTGCTGGTCTCTATCGGCATAGATAAAGTAATCTGATCTCCTCTATTTCCTTTTTCATTCATCTTCACCGGCTGGCGGTTGAGATAGACTCCATTTTCATTTTTAAGCTTTCGTAGCAATCGGGAGGAAATCCCCAATCGGGATTTCAACAGTTCCTTTATGGAATGTTCTTCGTCATTTTCTGTAATCGTATATTGAAATCGCTCTGTTTTTTCGTACATATCTTCACTCAATCTCTTTTTACATTTATAAAAACTTGGTTTTCACTTTATTCCAAAAGTCATAATTTTCAAATCGCATCAGCTTCACAATGACATCTGAAAAATTAAGTGTGATTTCACTTATGTTTCCATACTTATGTTCAATACCATCAGCTACGATCATCAACTCGTTTGCCTCCTGTTTTTCCGGATGAATCCGGACAAATAGATCCTGCGGCAAAACAACACTTGAGGTAAAGGAACGATAGGCAGTGGTATTCATGGGAGCTATCGGGGTGATTTGCAAAATTGAAAGCCGCGGATCCACGATGCTGCCGCCGAGCGAATAGTTATATGCAGTACTTCCTGCCGGAGTAGAAACCAAAATACCATCTCCGCTGAATCGTTCGATAAAACTGCTCCCTATGGAAATGTTTAAATGTACCAATCTGGAATACTCCCCTCTTATAAGGATTTCATTTAATCCCATAAGTTCATGAGTTTGATTTTCATCTGTTATCATAGCTTTTACAGTCTTAAGATCCTGTATTTCATATCTCTTTTGTTTATACCAAAAAATAAATGCATCCAGATCATTGGGGTGCAGCTCTTGAAAGAAGCCCAGATGTCCAGTATTAATCCCTAAAAAAGGGATACTTGGAAAATTATATTTGTGGAGCGTTTTCAAAAATGATCCGTCTCCTCCGATACTTACAATTAATTCAGCCTGAGGAGAAAAATCATTTGGTACCACAAAACCGCTCTGTTGCAATTTACGCCGCAAAAGGCTTCTGGTTTCCATGGAGTATGCATCTTCTTTGGCAAATATATTAATCAATCTGGTTTCCATGTACGCACCTCCACAGGTCAGATGGTTTTTTCCAGTTCTCCGATCAGTTCTTCAAAGGTATCCATGGCCTTTTCAATGGGTTCCGATTGACTCATGTCCACACCGGCCTTTTTTAACAAGGAGATTGGATAGTCGGAATCACCTGATTTGAGGAAATTAAGATAAGCATCTCTGGCATCATTTCCTTCTTTTAATATTTTATCTGACAAAGCTACTGCAGCGGAATACCCGGTGGCATATTTATAAACATAGAAGGCATTATAAAAATGAGGAATTCTGGACCATTCCATGGCTATTTGCGGATCATAGACAACTTCATCCCCAAAATATTTACGGTTTAATTCCAAATAATAGTCACTTAACCATTCCGCAGTCAAAACTTCTCCTTCTTCCACTGCCTTATGAGTAGACCGTTCGAATTCAGCAAACATGGTCTGTCGGAACAAAGTAGCTCTAAAATCTTCAATATAAAGATTAAGCAAATACTTACGCCGTGTAGAATCCACTTCTTTTTGTATAAGATAATGCATCAATAAATTTTCATTGACGGTAGAAGCCACTTCTGCAGTAAAAATGGAATGGCCTCCATAAACAAAAGGCTGGTTTTTTCGGGTATAGTAAGAATGCATAGAGTGGCCCATCTCATGG
>JAQUJQ010000010.1 GCA_028680875.1 Eubacteriales bacterium | reverse complement strand
ATGTTTCAACTGTTTGGTAAGGCTGAAGGCTATCTCATCCGTTGGAAGGATATTAAACGAATCGGTGACGATGTGGTCTTGGTGGATGTATCAACGGGAAATAACTTGCATCTCTCCTTAGATACGGTGTACAATAACGAAAAAGACAAGTGATTTGGAGGTTCCTTTTATGAAATGTCCATTTTGTGAAAACAGCGACACCAGAGTTATTGACTCAAGGCCAACGGAAGAGGGACATGCCATCCGGCGCCGTCGGGAATGCGATAATTGTGGCAGGCGGTTTACAACATATGAAAAAGTGGAGGAAATCCTCTTTATGGTTGTGAAAAAAGATGGAAGCAGGGAAGCCTTTGATCGAAATAAAATACGCAACGGCATTATTAAGGCTTGCGAAAAACGGCCGGTCACTACAGAAGATATAGAAAAAATTGTAAATGACATTGAACGGGACTTAAATAACCGAATGGAAAAAGAAATTGAGAGTAAAATGATCGGTCAGGTGATAATGGAGAATCTAAAGGACTTGGATGAGGTGGCTTATGTACGCTTCGCTTCTGTCTATCGCCAATTTAATGATGTGAATACCTTTATCGCAGAAATCGAAAAACTTTTAAATAACGGGAAGGATAAAAATTAATGGAGAAGGTTTTTCAGATTGCCATTGATGGACCGTCGGGGGCAGGGAAAAGCACCATTGCCAAGGAATTAGCAAAAGCCCTTTGCATTGACTATATTGATACAGGAGCAATGTATCGGGCTGTAGCCTATAAGATGCTGCAGAAGAGGATTGATCTTTCAGAGAAAGATGCTATTAAGGTAATGTTGAAAAATACAGATATTAATTTTTCAAAAGGAGAAACCGTTTTAGATGGTAAGGTCATTTCTGATCAGATTCGAACGCCGGAAATCTCAAGGTTAGCTTCCACTGTTTCCGCCTTGACGGAGGTGCGGGAAAAACTGGTAGCCTCCCAACGTGATATGGGAAGTACGAAAAGTGTAATAATGGATGGCAGGGACATCGGTACTAATGTATTTCCCAAGGCCAAATATAAATTTTTTCTCACAGCATCCGTGGAAGAACGAGCAAGAAGAAGATGGCAGGAATTGAAAGAGAAAGGTCAACCGATGGATCTTTCACAGGTAGTAGCGGACATTGAGGAACGAGATCGTAACGATAGTATGCGAGTCCTCAATCCTCTGCGTAAGGCAGAGGATGCAGTGGTGTTGGATACCACAGGATTTTCTATTGAGGAAGTAACCGCATTTATTTTAAAGATGATTAACTAAATGATGATTAACTAAATAAGGTGAACAAAGAGGCCGCTGGCCAACTTGGGTTCAAACCAAGTGGATTTTGGAGGCATGATTTTATCTTGGTCTGAAACAAAAAGCAAGTCTGAAATAAGCACCGGATGCAGAGCAAAAGCTACTGCCATATCATTATTAACCCTTTGCTCTAAGTGGTTTAAACCTCGAATTCCACCGATGAAGTCGATCCTTTTGTCAGTACGGGGATCCTGAATGCCTAAGAGGGGCGATAGTACATGATTTTGAAGGATAGACACATCTAAATTATCTATGGTATCGTTAGAGAGAATTTTATCTTTTGCTGTTAACCTGTACCAACTTCCGGCAAGATACATAGAAAATATATGTTTCTTTTCAGGTCTATAAGGTCCATTTTCTATTTTATCTATGTAAAAAGACTGTAATAATTTATCTATGAATTCTTTAGAACTTAGTCCGTTTAAATCTTTCACTACTCGGTTATAGTCGTAAATATGTAAATCTGTATCGGGAAAGAGGACAGACATAAAATAATTAAACTCTTCTTTACCGGTGTATCCCGGATTGGATTTTCGCCGCATAAAACCTACCTTTACTGCAGATGCAGAACGGTGGTGGCCGTCAGCTATATATAGGAAAGGAATTTCTTTATATATTTCTACTAAGGTTTGAATGATAGATTCGTCGTTTATAACCCAAAGAGCATGTCCAATTCCGTCAGTGAGCAAATTATAAACGGGTTTGTGAGCGGCAGTCCAATCTTTTATTACTGATCTTAAGTCCTTTCTGTCCCGGTAAGTGAGAAAAACCGGTTCTGTATTGGCATTGCATATGTCAAAATGGTTAATCCGATCAATTTCTTTTTCTACTCGGGTTAATTCGTGTTTTTTTATTATATTATTTTTATAGTCATCAATGGAAGCACAGGCTACAATTCCTGTTTGGATACGTTCTCCCATCGTTTGTTGGTAAATATAGAGCATAGGCTTTTCATCCTGCAGAAGTATTCCTCTAGATATAAAGTCTATTAGATTCTCTTTTGCTTTGCCATACACTTCAGGATGATAAGGGTTATCCTGCTCGGGTAAATCGATCTCCGAACGGCTGATACGAAGGAAACTGTATGGATTTCCTCTGGTCATTTCCTCAGCCTCCTTACGGTCCATTACATCATAAGGCAATGAAATCAATTTTTCTGCGTACCTTTGTGCCGGTCTTACTGCAGGGAAGGGTTTTATTGTTGCCATTGCGTTGTCCTTTCTATAATAAAACTAGAATCATAACGCTTATTATAGCATAAAAAATTCGGTATACGTCAATAAAAAAGAGTAACCGGATTAATAATAGAAAGTGTTGTTGATTAAAGATGAAAAAAAATATTAAGAGTAAAAAAAGACGTTTACTTTTTATGCCTCTCTTTTTTATCTTGCTTCTCATTATTTTAATAGGACGATTGGTAAATATACAGATTATCGAATGCAGCAAGTATAAAGAAGGGCTATCCAATCAATCTGTAGCTGTATTATCAGGCCTTAAGGGGAGAGGTATAATCTATGACCGATCAGGGAATTATCTGACCGGCATGGAAGAAAGTTTTGTATTTCTATTGGAAAAAAGAAAAGTAAATGAAACAGTAGAAGTACTTTTAGAGAAGGAGAATGCACGGAAACTTAATCATACAAATCCCCTTTACAATTTGTATAGCATTACATCTCCAAATCGGGAAGTACGTAACATCCTTTGTAAAGATTATGATGCATTAATTATTAAGGTAAGAGAAAGGTATCAAGAAATTCAACCTGCGATTCATGTAATCGGCTATGTAAATAAACAAGATGAAACCGGTGTATGCGGAATTGAAAAGGATTTTGACGCAATTCTTTCTTCTGTGAAAAAGGCTTATTATGGACAAGCAGATGGGCAGGGATATTTGATTCCCGGATTTGGCATAAACATAAAGGGAGAAAGTGGAGATTGGGGCGTTCTTACCACTTTAGATCTGGAATTCCAGAAAATAGCAGAACGTGTTTTATTTGATGCAGGTGTCAGTGGAGCTGTTATCATTACTGATTCTGCTAACGGGGAGATCCTTGCATCTGCCAGTAGTCCTGTGTACAATCCTCATCAGATCGTAGATTATTTACAAAGCAGTGAAAAAGAATTCTTAAATAAGGCGACCAATTGCCAATATCCTCCAGGATCCATTTTTAAAATTATTGTTGCAGCAGCAGCCTTGGAAAAGGGAGTCGTTACACCAAATTCGATATTTACCTGCACAGGTTATCATGAGGTGGAGGGAATTAGTGTGAAATGTTCCACCGGCGGCAAACAGGGTCATGGGGAAATAACCTTGAGAGAAGCATTCGCCCAATCTTGTAATGCGGTTTTTGTTCAGGTTGGTCAATTGGCAGGTGGTGAAGATATTCTGGATATGGCACGGACTTTTGGACTTTCAGAAGAACCTGTAATAGATCTTTCCGGTCAGGGATCCGGCAACCTTCCTCTAAGGGAAGAGGTTCTGGGAGCCGGTATTGGTAATTTATCGATTGGTCAAGGGAAATTGTTGGTTACACCCATGCAAGTTGCGAGAATGACTCAAATTATTGCTGCTGACGGAATTGATTGTGGTTTAACACTGATTCGGGGAACCATAGAAGGTATAAAAGGAAAAATTCTTTTATCTCCTCCTGCCGCCAAACAAGTTATTTCACGGGAAACCGCAAGAGCAATAAAAGAAATGATGATGCAAACCGTAATGACAGGTACCGGTGACAATCTTGCTCTTTCTCCCGGCTTATCAGCTGCAGGCAAGACCGGATCCGCTGAAGCATTTTATGAAGAAAATTCTTCTGTTCACAGCTGGTTCACCGGATTTGTACCGGCAGATTGTCCTCAATATTGTATCACTGTATTTATAGAAAATGGAGGTTCCGGCCGAAAGGCTGCAGTACCAATTTTTCAAAAAATAATAGAAGAAATTAATTTTGATTAGAATATGTTTCATCGGGAAAAGCTTCTTTGAGTTTAGAGATTGCTTTCTTTTCTATTCTTGAAACATAGGAACGGCTGATTCCTAAATCTTCTGCAACTTCTCTTTGCGTTTTACATGCTTCCCCTGCCAGACCGAAACGCTTGATAATAACCACTTGCTCTCGTTCTGCCAGCAGAGTGCGTATGGCTCGGTAAAGTTTTTTTACTTGCATTTTGGTGTTTAAACGCTCTAGAATATCGTCTGCATCTGTACCAAGTATATCGTTAAAACTAATCTCATTGCCATCTTTGTCGGTTCCAATCGGGTCGTTTAGAGAAATTTCTACCCGTGTCTTTTTAGTCATGCGAAGATGCATCAGAATTTCGTTTTCGATGCATTTGGCGGCATAGGTTGCTAATCGGACTTCCTTGTCACGATTATATGTATTGACGGCTTTTATGAGTCCTATAGTACCGATGGAAATCAAGTCATCCGGATTATTGCCCGTGCTATTGTACTTCTTTACAATATGTGCTACCAATCGAAGATTACGCTCGACCAGGACATTTTTGGCCGCCGGGTCCCCCTGTTCATGTAGAGTCAGAAAATGGGCCTCCTCTTCATCGTTAAGGGGTTGGGGAAAGGAGTTGCCCATGGACACATAGGAAGTCAGAAGAATCAAGGGATTGCTGAGCAAGAGCGATGCCAATAGTAATGACAAACT
Organism: Eubacteriales bacterium; assembly: GCA_028680875.1. Classification (GTDB taxonomy): domain Bacteria; phylum Bacillota; class Clostridia; order Peptostreptococcales; family Anaerovoracaceae; genus JAQUJQ01. The sequence goes on along the minus strand of JAQUJQ010000010.1, from coordinate 13,517 downwards.
CATGTATGTTTTTACCCCTTTCTCAGCATGCGGGAGGGCAGACTCCACGCTGCTCATTTAATGTTAGCAGTATATGCAAAAAAAAGAGATCTCGTGTCTGTCCTTTTGAAATGGGGACTGGCGCAGATAAAAATTTCGCAATTAGTAATTATTTCACAAAAAGAATATTTATTTATCCTTTCGTTTACCACAATAAAATGATACTATTAATAGGGTACTTTGGATAAAAGAGATGGAAGATGGTGGAGGTGCATTAAGGGGGAACAAGAAAGTGAATAAAAAGTATAAAAAGGGCGACATCACCATCAAAGAGCTTCCTGTTGCTGAAAGGCCCAGAGAAAAAATGATTCGCTATGGATCCGGATCCCTTTCAAATGGGGAGCTGTTAGCTATATTGATCGGGACGGGGACCAAAGATGTCTCTGCCCTGACATTGGCAAACCGCATTCTAGCTTTGGAGGAGTCAGGGGTTTCCTATTTGGCCGATTGCACCCCGGAGGAACTGATAAGGGTAGAGGGAATCGGTGTAGCAAAATCTTGTCAAATTATTGCCGCCATTGAGTTAGGAAAACGGATTGCCCAGAATCCACGGGAGAAACGTCTTCATGCAGGATCCCCCGGTGATGTGGCGAATTTACTTATGGAGGAAATGAGGTACCTAAAAAAGGAATTTTTTAAGGTGCTCTACTTAAATGTTAAAAATGAGATTACTTCAATTGAAGATATCTCTATCGGTAATTTAAACAGTTCCATTGTCCACCCAAGAGAGGTTTTTCGCAATGCTGTGAAAAAAGGAGCTGCCGCCATCATCGTAGTACATAATCATCCCAGTGGGAATCCAACGCCGAGTCAAAATGATTTGGAAATTACAAAGCGATTGGCAGAGGCAGGGGATTTGATTGGAATACCGATTTTGGACCACCTAATCATCGGTGATGGTATTTATATTAGTTTAAAGGAAAAAATGTTGTTACAATAGAAAGACGCACAAATGAAAGGAGCCCCGGAATGTGTTTAAATTTTTTCACTTTAGATATCGGAATTGACCTGGGTACAGCAAATACACTTATATATACTAAGAGTAAGGGGATTGTCCTTAACGAACCTTCGGTCATAGCCGTTGATGATAATACAAAACAGGTATTGGCTGTCGGTAAAGCAGCTAAAGAAATGATTGGACGAGCCCCGGAATACATTCAGGTTATCAGACCTTTACAAGATGGGGTAATCTCAGATTTTATCATGACCCAGAATATGCTAAAGGAGTTTATTCGTAAGGTAATTCCAGAAAGATCCTTTTTAACCAAGGTACGTATTGTAGTAGGGGTCCCTTCCGGAGTTACCGGAGTTGAAAAAAGGGCTGTGGAAGAAGTGGTGCGGCAGATGGGAGCCAAGGAAGTCTATATATTGGATGAACCCATGGCAGCGGCTATTGGGGTAGGAATCCTTGTTGACGAACCTGTAGGCCATATGATTGCTGACATCGGGGGTGGAACTTCTGACATTGCAATAATTGCTCTGGGAGGCATTGTAAACAGCATTTCATTGCGGCATGCGGGCGATGAAATGGATAAAGCAATTATAGCTTATATGCGGAAAACCTATAACCTTCTTATAGGCGATAAAACTGCCGAACAAATCAAAATGACGGTTGGCTGCATTTTCCCCAGTGTTTCTTCGCCGGAGGACAGAGAGACGATGGAAGCTAAGGGGCGAGATGTCCTTTCCGGTTTGCCCAAATCTGTAACTATTGATTCTACAGATATGCTTAAGGCCTTAGAAGAGCCAATCAGTATTATTGTTGAAGGTATTAAGAATACTTTGGAAAGCGCACCTCCCGAACTTTCGGCTGACATTTCCAGCAACGGGATGATTTTATCCGGAGGTGGTAGTTTTATTAAGGGCTTGGATCGTTTGATCGAAAGCCAAACAGGACTAAAGGTGACAATTGCTGAAAATGCATTGGAAGCTGTAGCAGAGGGCACCGGCAAGAGCCTGGAGGAAATCGGTAAAATCAGAAGATATGCCATGAGAGAGAAAAAATATTAGGAGACCGTTTATGAAGTGGTATAGGGAACATATTAGATTGACCATCATTTCTATTGTTTTGTTTCTATTGTTTACCTTGACGGTTGTTTCTTATTTGCATCAGGGCAGCAATTCTTGGTTAGGAAGTCAAATCGAAAGGGTTAACGTATTTATCCAGGAACCTGTTTCTGATGGGGGAAACGGATTGGCCGATACGGTTAAGGGCTTGTTTTTATTTAAGAGGGTAATGGCTGAAAATCGGGCGTTAGAGGATGAAAATGCTGAGTTGAAACGTGAAGTCATAAAACAAGCTCTATCTCGGGAAGAATTGGCGGAACTCAGGGACCTTAACGAAGCTTTGAATCATGAGAGTTTTGCGGAAAACCAAGAATATGTTACTGCAGCGGTTGTTGCAATGGACGGTTCACAGTGGTATCGTATTTTTACAATTAATGCAGGTAGCGAAAAAGGTATTCATAAAGATGATATTGTAATCAATGCAAAAGGACTGGTCGGACGTATTCTTGATGTAGGTCCAAAGTGGTCAAAAGTTATTTCTATCATAGACGAGAAAAATGATGTAAGCTTTCAGGTTTTTAGGAAGCTTGATCTGCTGGGTGTTTTAACCGGAGATGGTAAAGGCGGGTTAACCGGCTATATGCTTGATGTGGACGCATCTGTTATTGAAGGAGATGTCTTGATTACTTCCGGTATGGAACTGTATCCACAAGGCATCCCTATCGGTAAAATCAGTAAGGTTTCACAGGATAAGGATGCCCTCCTGCAGACGGTCGAAGTGGAACCGGCTGTTGAATTCACCAGCATTCAAAAGGTCACTGTTATTCTTTCGGATCGGTAAAGGATCATAATATGAAGTATCGATATGCCCTATTGTTTTTTTTCATCGGTTATTTAATTCAATCAACGGTGATGGTGCACTTTAGTGTGTTTGGGGTTTCTCCCAACTTAGTCCTTTGCCTGGTGATTCTGTTTCCTTTTTTATATGGAGGCAATCAGGGTATGGCACTGGGTATTTTGTTTGGACTATTGCAGGATTTAAATTTCTCATTGATTATTGGGCCGTCCGCTATCGGTTATCTTATAGTAGCTTTGATCATGGGTTATATCAAACGTCTGCTCTATCGAGAAAGTATTTTAACTATATTTTTCGCTGCGGCAATCGGTACCACCCTTTATTATACATTGTATTGGATAATTATTACGATATTTGGCGGGACATATCATTATTTATATATTATAAAAGAAATTCCGATTTTAGTTTTCTATCATTTTTTGATTATGGTTGTCTATTATCTGCTGATTGGTAAAAAAGCCATTCGTTTCAATCAGGACAGATATTACAAGGGAAACCCCTATTCTTACGAATAAGAGATAAAAGGTTGCTATGAAGTGGATTAAAGTTAGGAACAATCAAATACTGTTTACAATACTTATACTGATGGCTGTTTTAGGCTTTAGGCTTTTTGGCCTTACCGTAGTAGAGGGAAGCCAATGGGACGAAGCGGCGAAAGCGATCAGCATCAAGAGTGTTTATACATCAGCTCCAAGAGGTAAAATTTTGGATCGGTACGGCCGTCTCTTGGCCGGCAATCGACCCAGTTTTACTGTACAGTTTTCTGACAGTAATTTAGACAATGGGGAAATTAATAAACAGGCATTAGAGGTTGTGGAGATTCTGGAAACAAACGGGGACACAATCAATGACAATTTACCTATTATTATTGATGATGACGGAAGCTTCTATTATACTTATCAAAAAATCATTGAGGACTGGTTGGCTTCTCAGGATATGCCCATAAATTATACGGCGGAGGAGGCCTTTGGGGAAATTTGCAGAAGAAATGATATTGATGATAGCTTGGATAAATATGAGGCTCAGACAGAATTGCAGACAGTCTATAGCATTTTTCCACCTATTTCCGTAAAAAAAATGAAATTCCTGGAGGATTTGAATAAAGAGAGTTTTTTGGGCCGATATTACCTGGATAATGGATTAACAGCGGAAGAAGCTTTTAGATCGCTTTGTGATTTCTTCGAGATTGATCCGCTTCTTTCTGATGAAGATGCGAGAAAAATTATTGTGGTTAGAAACCAGTTGGCTGCCCAGGGATATATGAGTTATATTCCTGCTTTCATTGCAAAGGATATTTCTGATAAAACCATTGTGACTCTGGAGGAAAGAGGTTCACAGCTTACAGCTGTGGAGGTGGTGGCTGAATCACTCCGATATTATCCCAATGGCACGGTAGGAGCACATGTCTTAGGGTATTTGGGGCAGATTTCAGAGAGTGAAAAAGCGGGATATCTTGAAAAGGGATACAGTGCCAGTGATATGATAGGCAAAGACGGTGTTGAAAAAGCCTTTGAGGATTATTTAAAAGGACAGGACGGTATAAAAAATGTAGAGGTTAATGTACATGGCGATCCCGTTCGTGTTATTAGCAATACTGAGTCAAAAAAAGGAAATGATATTTATGTGACCATGGATTTGGATTTGCAAAAAACAGCTCAGGATGCTCTTGCTCAGGCTTTGGAGAAAATACGGACAGCCGGAACTTTTGAAAGTGTATATGGAAATTATAAATATGGAAAAGCTTATCGACATGCCAATGTGGGTGCTGTGGTTGCTATAGATGTGAAGACAGGAGATGTACTGGCTATGGCATCTGAACCTGCTTTTGATCCAAATCTCTTTGCCACCGGAATCAGCAGTGAAGACTGGAGTTCCCTGCAATCGACAAACCCCAGGGATCCTCTATCGCCGTTACCCTTGTTTAATGTAGCAGCCAGAACGGCAGTTCAACCCGGATCAATCTTTAAGATGGTTACTGCTACCGCTGCATTGGAAAGTGGATTGGATCCAAAACAAAAGTTGCGAGATGGCGGAGCCATCAAAGTAGGCAATCGGACTTACGGCTGTATTCTTTGGAATATGTATAAGGGTAATCACGGTTATCTCAACCTATATGAAGCAATTGAAGTTTCCTGTAACTATTATTTCTTTGATCTGGCTGTGGGCAGAGATTTCTATAAGGGAAAATCGATGGGCTTTAAGGAAGAAATGAACATTGAAAAGATCACACACTATGCAGAACAGTATGGACTTGGTATGCCCACCGGAATCGAAATAGCAGAAACTGTAGTGGCTGTTCCAAGTGAGGCCAGAAAAATAGCGGCTACCAAGACATATTTAAAAAATGTTCTGATCGGTAGAGCAGAGATATATTTTACGGATAAAATCATAGATAACAAGGAATTATTGATGGAAAATATTGGAACAATTACCAGCTGGACAGAGGAGAATCCCAGTAGAAATACTATAATGGAACGACTTCCTTCACTAGGGGTAAAAGAAAACATGATTGAAACCGTAACAGATCTATGTAAATTTTCATATTTTAATCAAGCCACTTGGACTCTTGGAGATGAGTTGAATATTTCGATCGGACAAGGTGAAAACGCTTATACTCCATTGCAAATGGCCAACTATATTGCTACCATCGGCAATGGAGGAATTCGGAACAAAATCAGCTTATTACGTGCAATTGAAGGGACGGGACTAATTGAAAAAGAAGAAGGAAAACGGATCGATATCAAAAACCCAGATTATTTAAAGCATATTACGGAAGGCATGAGACGGGTGTCCCACGGATCCAAAGGAAGTGCCAGAGCTATTTTTGCCAATTTCCCGGTTCAGGTGGCTGCTAAGACAGGGACGGCAGAACGGGCAGGTAAAGTGAACCCACCGGATGAAGTGGAATACCTAAAGACTAATCTGAGACGGATCAATTCTGCACTAAGCTGGGATCAGGTGGAGGCGGAGATGAATCGGTTGTTACAAGATTATCCGGATGTTTATACCTCACAAAGTTCTGCAGCAAGACAAGCAGTCATCAATCTTTCCAGGGGAAGAGTGTCCATCAAATCCATGGATGCCTACAAAGATGATTATGATAACTTTGCCTGGTTTGTAGCCATGGCCCCTGCAGAGGACCCTCAGATTGCAGTGGCGGTTCTGTTATTCCAAGGCGGTACCGGCGGATATGCCGGGCCGGTAGCCAGGGAGATCATTGGTAAGTATTTAGGATTAGATAAAATATACAAAGATTATAGCTTAGATACGGTTACGACTCAATAATCTTATCATAGCTGAAATAAAAGGAGCAGTGAAAAAAATGGGTGAAGTCATATTGGTTGCATCAGGAAAAGGCGGCGTGGGAAAGACAGTAATTGCAGCAAATTTGGGAGCGGTGTTGAGCAGAAGAGGGGCCTCTGTTGTTTTGATAGATATGAACATTGGCCTGCGAAGCATGGACATTTGTTTGGGACTTGAGAACCGCATCATCTATGATTTATCTGATGCCTTATCTGGGGTTTGTCGTAGGTCCCAAGCTTTGGTTAAGGACAGACGGTTTCCTGAACTCTATCTGATTTCAGCTCCCCAGAGCCGAAAGAAAACCAAGATTACCATTCCGGATATGAAGGATTTTTGTGAGGAACTTAAAGAATCTTTTGATTATATTATTGTTGATGGACCCGCCGGAATCGATGAGGGAATGCTCTTAGCCGCTGCACCGGCAGATCGGACTGTCATTGTTTCCGTCCCTGAATATGCAGCAATCCGGGACGCAGATTTGATTGACGGAGCTTTAAGAGAATTGGATATTCAGAAAAGGGCTGTGGTACTAAACAAGGTAATGAGAACTCTTTATGGAAAAGGCCTGGTGCCGGATCCTTCTCAGATTGCAGAAAATTTACACTCGCCTATATGTGGTATGATCCCTTATGATGAAAACATACATATATCTTCCAATATTGGGATACCCATTGCTTTGGCCAAGGGTAGCTATATAGAAAAGAATCTCTCCAATATAGCGGAACGAATCATTCGGCTTTAAAAGTTGATTACTTTACTTCGAATACAGACATTAAGAACTAGGCCCAAGGCAATCATATTGGTCATAACTGAACTGCCGCCGGCACTGATAAAGGGCAGGGTGATTCCCGTAACCGGCATAAGGCCCATAGTCATTCCGATATTTTCAAAAATCTGAAAGAAAAACATCCCTAATATACCAATGACTATAAGGGATCCGAAAAGATCCTTCGCATTTTTTGCTATAATCATCATACGGTATAGAAATAGTGAATAAAGACCAATGATAGCAATTCCAGCCAGAAATCCCCACTCTTCAGCGATGACTGAGAAAATGAAATCTGATTCCTGTACAGGCAGAAATTTTAATTCTTTTTGAGTACCTTCAAAAAGACCCTTGCCCAAAACGCCACCGGAGCCGATGGCCACTTTGGATTGCCAGACCTGATAATTCCCTGGGAGAAGTAAGTTGTCCGGATGAAGAAAGGCATCTATGCGGTCCTTTTGGTGGCTTGCCATGAATCGGTATATGATGGGGATGGAAAGTATACCGATGGCCGCTACTTTTGCGTAGAGTTTACCATTTACTCCGGCGGCAAAGACCATGATGATGGCGATTACGCAAATGACCAGGGCATTCCCCAAATCATTCTGTGCTATAGCAATGATTCCGATAAATGGCAGAACATAAGCTCCGGCAATGGCAAGGCCTTTAAAAGTTTGCAGGCTTTGTTGATACTGAGAGAGATAGCTGGCATAAGTAAGGATAAAGGTGATTTTAACAATTTCTGCCGGCTGAAAATGTACAGGCCCCAGATCAAGCCAGGCTCTTGCTCCATATTGTTCGAGTCCTATACCTGGAATAAAGACAGCTAGCAGGAATAATATGGAAATAATATAAAGGATTTTATCCATATATTCTAAAACCTTATAATCAAAGAATAGGATTATAACAATAGCTAATAGACCTATGCCGAAAGCAGCAATCTGTACTTTCATATTCCGGGTAAAGATAAAAGTCTCATTATATGCGGTACTGCCTATGATGATGATGCTAATAACTGCAAAGATCAGAGGAATCAACAGCAAGATGATATCTATATTCTTTAGTAATTTTCTATAATACTTCAATTGACCACATCCTTAAATTTCTTGACATTATATTGCTTTTTCTATTATAATATAGATTGTGTAATTATATCAATATTTAATTGTAATTATACAATATATACAAATACGCAGATGAGGAGGTGTATTGAAATAGACATTGTAATAAAAATTGTTATCGCATTAGTAGCCCTAACCTTCGGGCTTTTGATTGGATATATATTGAGGAAGACCATCGGGGAAAAAGCCATTGGAAGTGCAGAGCAAAAGGCAAGGAACCTAATCCTTGATGCCGAAAACAGATCAGAAACCATAAAGAAGGAAATTACCATTGAAGCAAAAGAAGAAGCCCATAAAGTCAGAAGTGAAGTGGAACGAGAGGTTAGAGAACGAAGAGCAGAGATTAGCAAGTCGGAACGGCGATTAATCCAAAAAGAAGAAATGATTGATCGAAAAATTGATAACTTGGAAAAAAGAGAAGAAAACCAAGCCAAAAAAGAGCATAAGCTCGAGGAAAAAGAAAGAGAACTGGACGGGTTTATCGCCAAGCAGATTGAAGAGCTGGAACGTATATCCGGGTATACCGTGGAAGAGGCCAAACAGCTGTTGCTATCTAACATTGAGAAAGAAATCCGGTACGAGGCATCTTTGTTAATTAAAGATATTGAGGCAAAAGCTAAAGAAGAAGGAGATAAAAAGGCTAAGGAAATCATTACCGGAGCTATTCAAAGATGTGCGGCAGATCATGTAAGTGAGAGTACAGTTTCTGTTGTCCCATTGCCCAATGATGATATGAAGGGTAGGATTATAGGCAGGGAAGGAAGGAACATCAGAGCTATTGAAACCCTTACCGGCATTGACCTTATAATCGATGATACTCCTGAAGCTGTCATCCTTTCAGGGTTTGATCCGGTGAGACGGGAAATTGCAAGAATTGCTTTGGAAAAACTGATTGTTGACGGCCGTATCCATCCTGCACGGATTGAAGAAATGGTGGATAAAGCAGAAAAAGAAGTCAATAACATTATAAAAGAAGAAGGAGAGCAAGCAACATTTGAGGTGGGCATACATAATCTTCATCCGGAGATTATAAAACTTCTGGGAAGGTTAAAGTATCGTACCAGTTATGGGCAAAATGTGCTCAAGCACTCCATAGAAGTGGCTCATTTAGCCGGTTTAATGGCCGGAGAATTAAGCATGGATGTAAAGTTGGCCAAAAGGGCAGGACTGCTCCATGATATCGGAAAATCAATGGACCATGAGAAGGAAGGAACCCATGTGGAAATCGGCATTGAATTGCTTAAAAAATATAAAGAATCGGAAGCTGTTATCAATGCCATGGCTGCTCATCATGGAGATTATGAACCTAAGAGCTTTGAGGCTGTCCTGATTGCTGCGGCAGATGCATTGTCGGCTGCCAGGCCGGGTGCCAGAAGAGAAACTCTGGAAACCTATATTAAGCGTCTGCAAACTTTGGAGGATATTGCAAACACGACGCCCGGTGTGGAAAAATCCTTTGCTATCCAGGCGGGCCGAGAAATTCGTATTTTAGCTAAACCGGAGCAGATGAACGATGAAGAGATCGTTTTTCTGGCCCGTGAGATCAGTAAGAAAATAGAAAGTGAACTGGAATATCCGGGACAGATCAAAGTCAATGTGATTCGTGAAACCCGAGCCATTGAATATGCAAAATAAATAAGACTGGGGGGACGTTTAGCCTGTCTTACAAAAAAGACAGGCTAAACGTCCCATTGTCTTATTGGGAGATGTGATGAAATACAATACGATTATTTTTGACTTGGATGGAACCCTGTTGGATACTTTAGATGATCTGACTGATAGTGTGAATGAGGTTTTAAAGCAGGAAGGTTACCAGCTCAGAAGCAAAGAAGAAGTACGGAGTTTTATAGGGAATGGGTATCGAAAGCTACTTTTAAGAGCTCTTCCTACAGGAACTCCGGATGAAGAGATCGATCGATGTACTGCTGTTTTTCGTAAGGTATATTACGATAATATGCATAAAAAAACTAAGCCTTATGACGGAATTATAGACATGTTGCTCGAATTAAAAAAGAAAGACATTATGATCGGTGTAGTCTCCAACAAGTTGGATGAGGCGGTCAGAGAAGGTTGCCGTTCATTCTTTGGATCATATATTGATACTGCAATCGGTGATAATCCAAACGGAAAAAACAAACCGGCACCGGATAATCTATTTGAGGTAATGACTCGATTAAATGCCCACCGAAAGACAACACTGTATGTTGGAGATTCCGATATTGATGTTAAGACTGCTCAAAATGCGCAGATTGATTTTGTCGGCGTTACTTGGGGTTTTCGTTCGAGGGAATCTCTTATTACAGCAGGAGCCGACATTATAATTGACCTACCAAATGAACTCTTGGGTTTATTAACCCAATTTTTCATAAGCGACTAAAATTACGTCGTTACCGTTCTCTCTTTTAATCTTTGCCTGACATGAATTGATACTTTCTAAAGCCTCAGGACTAATCTGTGCAACTTTCATCGGGTTTCCGTTAAAATTTATACCTTTTTCCATAGTAAACACTCCTTGTATAATTAATTTTGTATTTAGTATTAACATTCAAAGTTTAATTATTCGTACGGGAATTTTATTTTTCTTAACCTTGCTCATAATAAGTGTAATGGATATAATAACAATGGAGTAAAAAAGGGTTGTACCTTTTATATGAAGAAAGGATAAACCATGTTTGTATATTTAGATAATAGTTCAACTACAAGGCAATATAATGAAGTAACGAAAATCATGTTAAGTATGATGGAGGAAAATTATGGAAATCCTTCTTCTATGCATAGGATGGGACTTCTTGCCGAAACAGCTGTAAAAAAGGCTCGAAAATCAGTAGCTACCTCTCTTGGGGTAATGGAAGAAGAAATTACGTTCACTAGTTGTGGAACAGAGGCAGACAATACAGCCATTTTAGGAGCTGCTCAGGCCAGAAAGCGTAAAGGAAATAAAATAATAACATCTCAGGTTGAACATCCGGCCGTGTTGGAGGTTTGTAAAAAATGTGAACGGATGGGCTTTCAGGTTGATTATATTAAGGTAGATGAAAAAGGGCTTGTAGATCAAAAGGAATTGGAACAAAGATTGGATGATTCAACTATCCTGGTTTCAATAATGGCAGTAAACAATGAATTGGGGACGGTAGAGCCCATTTGGGAAATTGGTAGGATGACCAAGGAAAAGGGGGATATCCTGTTTCATACAGATGGGATCCAAGCTTTTGGAAAGATAGATTTAAACATAGAGAATGTGGACTTGCTTTCCCTTAGTGGTCATAAGATTCATGGCCCAAAAGGGACAGGTGCTTTATATATAAAAAAAGGCATTCACATGGAACCTTATTTATTAGGCGGGGGACAGGAAAAAGGTTTTCGCTCAGGTACGGAAAATACACCCGGATTGGCAGGATTTGGATTAGCTGCTGACATAATCAGCCGGACAAAGGAGAATCGTATTAAAAAACTGGAACAGGTAAGACATTACCTGTTGAATGGAATCCGAGAAGAAATCCGAGATATTGTGATCAACAGCCCGGAATTTGTCTATGAGCCCTCAAATGGCTGTGGACCTGTTTGCAGTCCAGCCATACTAAATATCAGCTTCCTGGGGTGCAGGGGCCAGGTATTGCTTCATACGTTGGAGCAACGGGATATTTATGTGTCCACCGGCTCCGCCTGTTCCTCCAGAAAGAAAGGAAGTCACGTGTTGGTGGCGGCAGGCCTGGCACCCTCAAAGATCGAGAGTGCCATCCGGTTTAGTTTTAGTGAATTTAACACTATCGAGGAAATGGATTATGTAGTTTTTGAGTTAAAAAAAGCGGTTACAGGTATGAGGAAACTAAGGAAGCAAAGATAGGAGAACGTTTTGGAGAATAGTAAAACATACATTGTTAGATATGGTGAAGTAGCTTTAAAGGGGATGAACAAGCCCTATTTTGAGCGGATGTTAATAGAACGTATACGAAAGGTATTAAGAAAGTATGAGGGTATTCAAGTAAAACGAGAGGATGGGTTGGTAGTGATCCATACACGGGAGGATCTGGCTGAGAGCGCAGTGATCGAAGGAGTCTCCAAGGTTTTTGGTGTAGATTCTATAAGCCCGGCGATAGAGGTGGAATCTGATATAGAAGCAATCGGAAAAGCTGCGGTAGATTTCATGATGGATCTCATTGAGACCCGAGGCGTCAAGACCTTCAAAGTGGAGGCCAAACGATCAGATAAAAATTTTCCTATAGAATCCCCACAGATAGCAAAGCAGATAGGTGCAAAAATACTTAAAGATTGCAAGGTTTTATCCGTTGATGTCCATAATCCAGATCGCCGAATTTTCATTCATGTACGAAGGGAGCGGACTTTTATATTCGGACACAAAATTTCCGCATTTGGCGGTTTACCCTTGGGTACGAACGGAAAGGGCCTTGTACTCCTGTCAGGCGGAATTGATAGCCCGGTTGCTGCATTTATGATGGCTAAGCGAGGCATGTTGATTGAAGCTGTACATTTTCATTCCTATCCATATACAAGTGAACGAGCTTGGGAAAAGGTCCAAGATCTAGGTAGAATTCTCACTGCCTATTGTGGTAAAATTAAAATTCACAGCGTGAATTTACTTCCAATTCAAGAACAGATTATTCAAAAATGCCCCGAGGATGAAACTACTTTGTTGATACGCCGTTTCATGATGAAAATAGGGGAACGTATTGCCTTGGATACAGGCTGTCTCATGTTGATCACCGGCGAAAACTTGGGTCAAGTAGCCAGCCAGACGGCAGAAGCAATCGTGGTCACCGATGAAGCAGTTCACTTACCTGTTTTGCGACCTCTTATCGCCTTTAACAAGGCGGATATCGTAAAAAAAGCGCAGGATATCGGAACCTATGAAACCTCTATTTTACCCTATGAGGATTGTTGTACCGTCTTTTTGCCCAAGCATCCCAAAACGAAACCAAAGCTGAATGCAATCATGCAATCAGAGGGGTATTTAAATTGGCAGGCTCTTATACAGGATGCGTTGGATAGGAAAGAAACAGTGGTTATTTATCCTGAGGATTAATGAAACGACAAAAAAAGACGTCTTTCCCCCTATTCTCCTAAGGACAAGCTATATACTCGGATTGTATAATAAAAGGAAGGGAAAAGGGGGTTTTTTATATGGGCATTACATTTGAAATGATCGAAGATATTTTAATCGCAGTCCTTTCCGGCGAGTTGGATCACCATTCTTCCGGAGAGATCCGTGAGACCATTGATCGAACCTTCGATACTTTTCAAGCCAAACATTTAGTTTTATCCTTTAGAGGAGTTACTTTTATGGACAGTGCCGGTGTGGGAGTGGTAATGGGCAGGTTCAATAAGGTAAGGGAGAAAAAGGGGCGTCTGGCGGTAGTGGAATGCAGTGAATATATCAATCGAATTTTCGATATGGCAGCTATTTATA